>NZ_LJSC01000058.1:0-120300 GCF_001303875.1 Gemmobacter sp. LW-1
CCGCCCGCTCCCGCGCGCGCGACGAGGATCTGCCGGGCGCGCCGCTGGATGCCCGTTTCACCTTCGACAGTTTCGTGGTCGGCAAACCCAATGAGCTCGCCCATGCCGCCGCGCGCCGCGTGGCCGAAGGCGGGCCGGTGACCTTCAACCCGCTGTTCCTGTATGGCGGCGTCGGCCTCGGCAAGACGCACCTGATGCATGCCATCGCGCATGAACTTCAGCAGCGCAAACCGGAACTCCGCGTGCTCTATCTGTCCGCAGAACAGTTCATGTACCGCTTCGTGCAATCGCTGCGCGACCGTTCTGTCATGGATTTCAAGGAGATGTTCCGCTCGGTCGACGTTCTGATGGTTGATGACGTGCAGTTCATCGCCGGCAAGGATTCGACACAGGAAGAGTTCTTCCACACGTTCAACGCGCTGGTCGACCAGAACAAGCAGATCGTGATTTCCGCCGACCGCGCGCCGGGCGAGATCAAGGATCTGGAGGAACGGATCAAGAGCCGCCTGCAATGCGGCCTCGTGGTGGACCTGCACCCGACGGATTACGAACTGCGTCTTGGCATCCTGCAACAGAAGGCCGAATTCTACCGCGACCAGTACAAGGGTCTGGTAATCGCGCCGGGCGTGCTGGAGTTTCTGGCTCATCGCATCAGCACCAACGTCCGTGTGCTGGAAGGTGCGCTGACCCGCCTGTTCGCTTTCGCAAGCCTTGTCGGCCGCGAGATCACGCTGGATCTGACGCAGGATTGTCTTGCCGATATCCTGCGCGCCTCGGACCGCAAGGTAACCATCGAGGAAATCCAGCGGAAGGTGGCCGAACACTACAACATCCGCCTCAGCGACATGATCGGGCCGAAACGCCTGCGCAACATCGCCCGCCCGCGTCAGGTGGCTATGTATCTGGCGAAGCAGCTGACCCCGCGCAGCCTGCCGGAAATCGGTCGCCGCTTCGGCGGGCGCGATCACACCACCATTATGCATGGGGTCCGCAAGATCGAGGAGCTTATGGCCACCGACAGCCAGCTGGCAGATGATCTGCAACTGTTGCGGCGCCTTTTGCAGGGCTGAAGGCCCTTCAAAAGGCGGGGCAGGAATGCAACGCCGGACAATGCAGGGCCGCCGTGACTTGACGGCCCCGCCGTTCCGGCCGAATGTCGCCGAAATTGCTTGAGAACCGGCGGGAACCGGCTAATTTTGGTATCCCGCAAGCGAAGGATGACAGGGATGAAGATCAGCATTGAACGCGGCACGCTGCTCAAGGCCGTGGCTCAGGCGCAGTCGGTGGTGGAACGGCGCAATACCATCCCGATCCTCGCCAATGTGCTGATGGAGGCCGAGGGCGATCAGGTCAGCTTCCGCGCCACCGACCTTGACATCGAGGTGGTGGACCGCGCCCCCGCCATGGTGGAACGCCCCGGTGCCACCACCGTCTCGGCCGTGATGCTGCATGAAATCGTGCGCAAGCTGCCTGATGGCGCGCTGGTCACGCTGGCCGACGATCCGGCGGCTGGCCGACTGACGGTGACGGCGGGTAAATCGACCTTCAATCTGGCGACGCTGCCGAAAGAAGATTTTCCGGTCATGGCCTCGTCGGAATATGCGACGAATTTCGCAGCCCCGGCCCCGGTGCTGCGCCGTCTGTTCGACAAGGCGAAATTCGCCATCTCGACCGAGGAAACCCGTTATTATCTGAACGGCGTCTACATGCATGTCTCGACCGGCGAGGATGGCCCGGTGCTCCGGTGCGTGGCAACCGACGGACACCGCCTTGCCCGGATCGACGCCGCTCTTCCCCCCGGGGCCGAGGGCATGCCCGGTGTGATCGTGCCGCGCAAGACGGTGAACGAGTTGCGCAAGCTGCTGGACGATGACGAAGCACAGATCGCGGTTTCGGTCTCCGAGACCAAGGTGCGCTTTGCGACGCCAGCCATCACCATGACCTCGAAAGTCATCGACGGCACCTTCCCCGATTACACCCGCGTCATCCCGATGAACAACTCACGCCGGCTGGAGGTGGATGCCACCGATTTCGCCAAGGCGGTTGACCGGGTGGCAACCGTGTCGTCGGAACGCTCGCGCGCCGTGAAGCTGAGCCTCGATGAAGACCGGCTGATCCTGTCAGTCAACGCGCCTGACAGCGGCGCCGCCGAGGAAGAACTGGCGGTGGCCTACGGGGATGAGCGGCTGGAGATCGGCTTCAACGCCAAGTACCTGCTGGAAATTGCGAGCCAGGTGGACCGTGAAAATGCGGTGTTCCTGTTCAATTCTTCGGGCGATCCGACGCTGATGCGCGAAGGAAATGATACTTCGGCAGTCTATGTTGTGATGCCGATGCGCGTCTGACACCGTCAGGGCAGACCGGGCAACGGCGGCACCTGTGGCCGCCGTTTTTTGAGTATTTGGGCAAGAAGCAAAAGGGGTTCGGGTGAGCGGTCTGGCGATCCTGACGCTTCAGCTTTCGCATTTCCGCAGCCATCGCGCTGCGCGGCTGGAGTTCGACGGGCGGCCGGTGGCGCTGGTCGGAGCCAATGGCGCGGGCAAGACCAATATCCTTGAAGCGGTATCGCTGCTGTCGCCCGGTCGCGGATTGCGGCGCGCGGCGGTCGAGGATCTGGCACGGCGGCCCGAGGCGATCGGCTGGAAAGTTGCCGCCACCGTGGCGGGCTTGAGCGCGGCGCATGAGCTGGAAACCTGGGCCGAAGGTGGGCCGCGACAGGTCCGCGTGGATGGCAAGGCCGCGCCGCAACTGGCACTCGCGCGCATTCTGCGCATGGTCTGGCTGGTACCTGCGATGGACCGGCTGTGGATCGAGGCGGCAGAGGGGCGGCGGCGGTTTCTGGATCGCACGGTGCTGAGCTTTGCGCCGGATCATGCCGAAGCCGTGCTGGCTTACGAAAAGGCCATGCGCGACCGCAACCGGCTGTTGAAGGACGAGGTGCGCGACCCGCATTGGTATGGCGCACTGGAGGCGCAGATGGCTGCCTCAGCTGCGGTGATTGCGGCAAACCGCGCCGATGCGCTGGCACGTCTGATGGCAGCGCAGGAGGGAGCGGAGACGGCTTTTCCCCGTGCATCACTGACGCTGGCTCACCCCGAAGGCGAGGTGGATGACCTTGCCACCGCGCTGGCGGAAAACCGGCGCCGTGACTTGGCGGCGGGGCGCACACTGCTGGGGCCACATCGTGTTGATCTGCAAGCTGTGTTCAGCGCCAAGGGCGTGCCCGCCGATCAATGTTCAACAGGCGAGCAGAAGGCACTGCTGATCAGCCTGATGCTGGCGAATGCGCGGGCGCTGGCCACCGATCTGGGCCGCCCGCCGATCCTTTTGCTGGATGAAGTGGCCGCGCATCTGGACGCAGGGCGTCGTGCCGCACTTTATGACGAGATCTGCGCCCTGGGTGCGCAGGCGATCATGACCGGGACGGAGCCGGGACTGTTTGACAGTCTGGGTGCGCGCGGGCAAAGCTTCGCCATCGCCGATGACATCGGCCAGTCGAGCATCCGGGAGGTGCCATGACCCCGCAGCGCGTGACGCTGATTACCCTTGGTGTGACCGATCTGGCCGCCGCGCGGGCGTTTTATGCCCGCCTCGGCTGGCAGGAGCATGCGCAAAGCCAACCGGGTGTGGCCTTCTTCCAGATCAACGGCATGGCGCTCGCACTGTTCGGAGGCGAAGATCTGGCAGAGGATCAGGGCCGTAAGGGTGCCACGCTCGGGACCGGGGCGATCACCTTGGCGCAGAACTTTGCCACCGAGGCAGAGGTGGACGCGGCCTTTGCCGCAGCGCTGGCCGCCGGGGCCACCGCGCTGAAGGCGCCAGAGAAGGTGTTCTGGGGCGGCTATTCCGGCTATTGGGCCGACCCGGATGGACATGTCTGGGAAGTGGCCATGAACCCGTTCTGGCCGCTGGAGGCCGACGGCTCGCTTCACCTGCCGGAGTAAACCGATCTTGAGCATCAGCTTCTGGCAATTGTTCGTCTATGCAGGCGGCATGGCGGCGCTGTGGGCCATTCCCGGCCCGGTCTGGGTTGCCCTGACGGCACGCGCTTTGTCCGGCGGGTTCGCCGCCGCATGGCCGCTAGCGGTGGGCGTGGCACTGGGCGATCTGTTCTGGCCGCTGAGTGCCATCCTGGGTCTGAGCTGGATCACCACGCTTTACGGCGACCTTCTGGGCCTCCTGCGCTGGGTCGCAGCGGCAATCTTTCTGGTCATGGGCGTGCTGCTGCTGCGCAAGAAACCGCAGGCGCCGGGCAGTGACAGCCGGCTGACGCGGCCGGGCCTCTGGGCCGGGTTCTCCGTCGGGCTGGCAGCGGTGATCGGCAATCCCAAGGCGATCCTGTTCTACATGGGCGCGCTGCCCGGCTTCTTCGATCTGGGGCGGCTGACGGTGGCGGATATCATCGCTATCATCACGATTTCCGCCCTTGTGCCGATGCTGGGCAACCTTGGCCTCGCCCTCTTTCTGGACCGCGCGCGCGCGCTTTTGTCCAGCCCGAAGAACCTGCACCGGCTGAACGTCGGGTCGGGCGTGATGCTGATTGCGGTGGCGCTGCTGATCCCCTTCCTTTGATGGCCAATTCCGCCCCCTAGGGGTGACATTCCCGACCCCAGCCGCTATAAGTCGCGGACAATTCGAGGGATGTTCGATACATGGCCGAAGCCGCGAAGAAGCCGAGTGAATACGGCGCCGATTCCATCAAGGTTCTCAAGGGGTTGGAGGCCGTTCGCAAGCGCCCCGGCATGTATATCGGCGACACCGACGATGGCAGCGGCCTGCATCACATGGTCTACGAGGTCGTGGATAACGGCATCGACGAGGCGCTGGCGGGCCACGCCGATTATGTGCATGTGAAAATCCACGCCGATGACAGTGTTTCGGTGCGCGACAACGGGCGTGGCATTCCGGTCGACATGCACGCGGAAGAGGGCGTTTCGGCGGCCGAAGTCATCATGACGCAACTGCACGCGGGCGGAAAATTCAACAACACCGATGATGGCGGCAATGCCTACAAGGTCTCGGGCGGTCTGCACGGGGTCGGCGTTTCGGTGGTGAACGCGCTGTCGGAATGGCTGGAGCTGACGGTATGGCGCAATGACACTGAATATCGCGCGCGGTTTGAACACGGCGAATGCGTGGTGCATGTGCATGAGGTTGGCCCTGCACCGGGGCAACGCGGCACCGAGGTGCGGTTTCTCGCTTCGGCCAAGACCAACCGCCCCGATGGCACCTTTTCCAATCTCGACTACAGCTTCAAGACGCTGGAAACCCGGCTGCGCGAACTGGCCTTCCTGAACTCGGGAGTACGGATCATCCTTGAGGATGATCGCCATGCCGAGCCGGTCAGGACCGAGCTTTATTATGACGGCGGCGTTCGGGAATTCGTGAAATATCTCGACCGCTCAAAGACTTCGGTCATGCAGGAGCCCATCTATATGGTGGGCGAACGCAGCGGAATCGGCGTCGAGGTGGCAATGTGGTGGAATGACAGCTACCATGAAACCGTATTGCCGTTCACAAACAACATCCCGCAGCGCGACGGCGGCACCCACCTTGCGGGTCTGCGCGGCGCGCTGACGCGGACTATCACCAAATATGCGCAGGACAGCGGCATCGCCAAACGCGAGAAGGTCGATTTCACCGGCGACGACGCGCGCGAGGGATTGACCTGCGTGCTGAGCGTGAAGGTGCCGGACCCCAAATTCTCCAGCCAGACCAAGGACAAGCTGGTTTCGTCGGAGGTGCGACCCGCCGTCGAGAACCTCGTGAACGAAAAGCTGGCCGAGTGGTTCGAGGAAAATCCGGCACAGGCCAAGATAATCGTCGGCAAGATCATCGAGGCCGCGCTGGCCCGTGAAGCCGCGCGCAAAGCGCGCGAACTGACGCGGCGCAAGACGGCGATGGATGTCGCCTCGCTGCCCGGCAAGCTGGCCGATTGTCAGGAAAAAGATCCGGCGCTGTCAGAACTGTTCATCGTCGAGGGCGACTCGGCCGGTGGTTCCGCCAAGCAGGGTCGCTCGCGGAAGCAACAGGCGGTGCTGCCCCTGCGCGGCAAGATCCTCAACGTCGAACGCGCGCGGTTTGACCGGATGCTGTCGTCCGAAACCGTGGGCACGCTGATCACAGCCTTGGGCACCGGAATCGGCCGCGACGAGTTCGACATCGGTAAGCTGCGTTACCACAAGATCATCATCATGACCGACGCCGACGTTGACGGCGCCCATATCCGCACCCTCTTGCTGACCTTCTTCTACCGGCAGATGCCCGCGATCATCGAGGGCGGGTTCCTGTATATCGCGCAGCCGCCACTCTACAAGGTTTCTCGTGGTAAATCAGAGGTTTATCTGAAGGATCAGGCCGCCTTCGAGGATTACCTGATCGAACAGGGCACCGATGGCGCTGTGCTGCGGCTGGGCGACGGAACCGAGATTGCCGGGGCCGATCTGGGCCGTGTGGTCGATGGCGCCCGCGCCTTCCGTCGCGTGCTGGAGGCTTTCCCGACGCATTACCCGCGCAACATCCTGGAACAGGCTGCACTCGCGGGGGCTTTCGATGCGGGCCGCGCCGATGCCGATCTTCAGGCCGTGGCCGAATCCGTCGCGCGGCGGCTGGATGCGGTGGCAGTGGAGTATGAGCGTGGCTGGCAGGGCCGCATCACCCAGGACCACGGTATCCGCCTCAGCCGCGTGCTGCGCGGGGTCGAGGAGCTGCGCACGCTGGACGGTGCCGTCCTGCGGTCTGGCGAGGCGCGCAAGCTGTCGCAGGTCGCGGGCGGAGTGAAGGAATATTTCGCCACCGAATCCCGTCTGGCCCGCAAGGACCGCGAACTGCCGATCTATGGGCCCGGCGATCTGCTGCGCGCCGTGCTGGCAGAGGGTGAGAAGGGCCTGACCCTGCAACGCTACAAGGGTCTGGGCGAAATGAACCCCGAACAGCTTTGGGAAACCACGCTGGACCCTGATGCCCGCACCCTGTTGCAGGTGCGCGTCGACGATGTGGCCGAGGCGGATGACCTGTTCACCAAGCTGATGGGCGACGTGGTAGAACCGCGTCGCGAGTTCATCCAGCAGAACGCGCTGAACGTCGAGAACCTCGACTTCTGAAGCTAGCGACGACCGGGCGTGGCCAGACGGTGCAACACCTCGGCCCGCCCGAAGGCCAGCCTCGCCTCTGCCTGCCGCTGCGCGACACTCACCATCTGCCGGGCCAACTGCATGTTGAGCTCGCGTCGTCGCTCATCGGCCCAGCGCTGATAGGACAGGGCAACCTGTGCCGCTGCCAGTGCGGGCAGATCGGATGCCGGCGGGGCCTCCAGCCCGGCGATAAGCGCGCGCGTCAGATCCCGCTCTGCCGCAGCGCGGCGCAGATTTTCCAACGAACGGTCACGGATCAGATCGGTCAGCACCAGAAGCTGCCTGACCCGCCGCTCCTTCATTCCATCCTCCGTTTTGCACGTTTCCGCATCGCCTCGGCAAATCGGATCGCGGCTGCCACCGCCCGAAAGTGATCCTGCGGGATTTCATCGCCGATCCGCATCGTGGCATGCAGCGCACGCGCTGTGGGCGGATCGCTGTGCAACGGTACACCTGCCGCTGCCGCGCGTTCCCGAATCCGCGCCGCAATCTCATCCGTGCCCTTGGCAACACAGACCGGCGCCCGCCCGGAGGCTCGGCTCCACTTCAACGCAACCGCATAATGCGTGGGGTTCACGATCACCACGCTGGCCTCGCCCACATCCCGCAGCATCCGGTTGGTCGCAATCTCCTGCCCACGCTGCCGCCGTTGCGCCCTGGCCTGCGGATCGCCCTCCGTATCCTTATGCTCTTCCTTCATCTCCTGTCGGGACATGCGGTTCTGGCGGCGATGTTCATAGTGCTGCCACATGTAATCCAGCGCACCGATCACGATGGCTGTCAGCACCACCAGAAGCAGAACTCCGGTCAACAGATCATCCAGCACCAGAACCCCCTGTTCAGGCGACAGGTGCAGGGTCGCTACGATCTCGTCCAGCCGGCCAGCCAGAAAGACAGCCAGAAGACCACCAACGAGCGCCAGCTTGATCAGGTTCTTGCCAAAGTCGAACAGCCCCTTTCGCCCGAACTTTTGCGCCGCCGTCGCCACGGGCGAGATGCGCGACAGTTTCGGCAGCAGGTTGGCCGGTGTGAAAAGAAAGGCACGCTGCACCATCAGCATCAGCAAGACCAGCACGGCAGGCAGACCGAACACGGGCAGAAGCGGCAGCGCCAGCCCGGGCATCCCGTTCGCGATTACCGCCTGCGCCCCTGCCGCCATCTGCTGCCCCAGAAGATCGGCATTTCCCAGAAAACCCGCCAGCCGGGCCGCGAGCCCGGCGACCGCCCACCCCCCCGTCAGTACAAGGGCCAGCAGGAAGCCCGCATAGGCCGCGGCGGACAGAAGATCCTGGGATCTGGCAATCCTGCCTTCGCTGCGCTGATCGTCCAGCCGCTTTTGCGAGGCCTCGAACGTCTTGTCGTCACTGTCTTCGCCACTCATGGCGCGGCCAGAGGATCAAGAAAATAGGCCTCTATGGCCGCGCCCCAGACGGGCAGGATAAGAGGCGCAGTCAGCGCGAACAGCGCCAGCCCCCCCAGGGTCAGGGCCGGTGCGCCGATGAAAGCTACCATCAGTTGCGGCATCGCCTTGTTCACCACCCCTATGGCGATGTTGTAGATCAGCGATCCGATGACGAAGGGCGCCGCAAAACCAAGGCCGAGGCGGAATGATCGGCCGACCTGCCATAGCCCCCATTCCAGCAGATCGCCCGACGGCAGGATCGTCCCCAACGGGAAAGTAGCGTAACTTTCGACAAGATATTGTGCTGCGCGCATATGCAAATCCATCACCATGAAAAGCGTGATCCCAGAGAGGCTTAGCGCATGGCCCATCGCAGGTTGCGATTCCCCCATCCCGCCAAAGAATTGCGACAAGGATGTCGCCTGCGCGATAATCGCTCCTGCGGTTTGCAAGGCGAAAATGAAGAGACGCAGGCCGATCCCGAACATCAGGCCAATGGCCGGTTCCGACAGGAACAGGGAGAAGCCGATTGTGTCGGGCGGCATACCCTGCGGCATCACGACCGGCGCGACGACCAGCGTGAAAGCCAGTGCCGCCACAAGCTTGATACGAGCTGGCAGCAGGGTTTCCCCGAAACCCGGCATCAGTGCGACCGTGCCGCCGACGCGCAGCAGCACCACGAAGGCCGCCGCGAACAGCGGTGCGGTAAAAGCACCCAGTTGTGACAGGAGGGCGAACAAATCCGTCATACCGGCACCGTGCCGACCATGGCGGGGCGGGCCTCCAGCCCGATTTCCTCGTAGGACAGCACCGGGGTGGTGAGACCACGCGCCGCAAGAACCGTGCGCAGGAACCTGCGCCGCAGGGTCGATGTGACGATCGCCGGAAAGGTGCCGCCCTCGGCCGCGCGCGACAGGCGTTCAGCCAGCGCATTCGCGAGCCGGCCAAACTGCTCGGGCGGCAGGGCGATATCGCGCAGACCACGCTCTCCTTCGATCTGGTAAGTGGAAAAAGTCTTCTCCCATTCGGGGGCAAGTTGCAGCAGCGGGATTGTGCCATCCTCCCGCTTCAGCTCGGCCACCAGCTGAAAGCCAAGCCGCTGGCGTACATGCTCACAGATTGCCTCCGGATTACCGAGGCCACGCGCTTCGGCAATCGCCTCTAGAATAAGCGGCAGATTGCGGATCGAGACACGCTCTTCCAGCAAGAGACGCAGAACCCCCAACAGCAGGTCGATCGGCACCTTGTCGGGGACCAGTTCGTCCAGTAACCGCCGGTTCGCTTCGGCACGGGCCGGGTCACTGACCTTGACGAATTCGTCCAACAGGCGCCGCAACCCCTTCAGCGTCAGCAGCCGCGCCAGATTTGATTTCAGAACTTCCAGCAGATGCGTCGCCAGCACCTCTGCCGGGGTGACGACCGTCAGCCCCGCGATGGCCGCATCCTCCTGCCCATCGGCGGCAATCCAGCGGGCCGGTGCGCCATAGACCGGCTCACGCACCTCCAGCCCGTCAGGCGGCGGAATACCTTCAACCAGCAGCGCCAGAACCCGGTCCGGCACAAGCTGGTCACGCACCCGCTCCACCCCCTGAAGGCGGATACGGTAGCTACCGGGCGGGAGCAGCGCGTCATCGGTCAGCCGGATTTCCGGCAGGATCAGGCCGAAGCCCGTGGCGATATGGTTGCGCATGTTCTGGATGCGGGCATCCAGACCCGTTGCGGGGTCCAGCACCATCGGGATGAGGTTGGGGGCAAATTCGATGTGGATATCATCAAAATCCAAAAGGTCGCCCATGGATTTCCTCACGGGTTCGGCGGGCGGCTCCGCCCTGGCGGCCAGGGTCTTTGGCGGGCGGCGCAGGCCCTGCCATGCCAGCCCACCCAGGGACGCGGCGCCCAGCATGAAGGGCAGGAAGGGCAGGCCGGGCACCAGCGCAAACAGCGCCAGCAGCAAGGCCACCGTACCCATCGCGGCCGGGTATTGCCCCAGCTGGCGGAAAAAGGACACATCCACAGCGCCTGTCGCCCCGCCGCGCGCAAGCAGGATTGCAGCCGCGACCGAGATCACCACGGCGGGAATCTGGCTCACCAGCCCGTCGCCGACCGTCAGGATGGCATAGGTTTCAAAGGCGCGGCCCGCAGGCATGCCATGGATGACGATGCCCATGACAAGACCCATCACGATATTCAGCCCGGTGATCAGAAGCCCCGCCACGGCGTCGCCCTTGACGAATTTCGAGGCACCATCCAGCGATCCGAAAAAGTTCGTCTCGGCCAGTTCACGCTCGCGCCTCGCCTTGGCCTCTTCATGGGTGATCGCCCCGGCGGCCATGTCAGCGTCGATGGCCAGCTGCTTGCCCGGCATACCGTCCAGGGCAAAGCGCGCACCCACCTCGGCCATGCGGCCCGCTCCCTTGGTGATGACGGTGAAGTTCACGATCATCAGCACGCAGAACACGACGACACCCAGCAACAGATTGCCGCCCATGATGAAATTTGCAAATCCTTCAATCACATGGCCGGCGGCGGCCGTGCCGGTATGACCTTGCCCGATGATCAGTTTGGTGGATGAGACGTTGAGCGCCAGCCGCAACATCAGTGAAGACAGAAGGATCGTCGGGAAGGCCGAGAAATCCAGCGGACGCTCAACGAACAGTGTCACGGTGAACATCAGGATCGCCAGGGCAAAGGAGACGGCCAGCCCGAGATCCAGCAACCAGGTCGGCACCGGCAGGATCATCATGCCGATTACCGCCATCAGGGCGAGGGCCAGCAGCACGGTGGGCCGGGGCAACAGGGCGGTCATCCCAGACACCTCAGGGCAGGCGCGCAAAGAGCGAGATGCCGCCCGCGCTGCGTGGCACCAGCGAGCCATGCCCGCCGCCTCCGCCTGCCTGCAACAGCGGGTATCGGTTCACACGCGGCCCAGCGTCGGCAGAGGCAAGCGTCAGTTCGGCTCGCGGTGAAGCGGCCAATCCGGCGCGGATTTCGCGAAACCGCTCGGTGTAGCGACGGGCATAAACTTCCGTTGCGGAGTGATAAGCGCCTGCCGCCGTCTCCCAATCGCCGGTTTCGTCGTATTTTGCCGCCAGATAATGCGCCGCATAAAGCGCGTTCTCCTCCGGGTCGAACATGGCATCAAGCGATGGAAATGCACCGGAATGCCAGCGGTGATTGAGCTGGAAACACCCGATGTCGATATTGCTGACCCCCACCTGAAACTGGCTTTCCACCCAGTCGCGAGCCGCTGCGGCACTGTCAAACCAGTGTCCCTGCCCGCCCTGATTGACAGCCCAAGGCCAAGGATCGAGCCTGCCACCGCTGGCCCTGCCCGTTTCGGCCCGCGTCAGGGCCAGCAACACGTCCAGCGGAACGCCCGTTTCACGCGCCGCCCTTTCCGCCGCGCGGTCACACAAATCAGCGGCCCGCGCCAGCGCCAGCACAGGCATGGCAAGAAAACAGAGGCAGAGCAGCGCAAGCGCGTAGGGCATGAACCGGATTCTCCGATGGCACCATTCTGCACCAGCCTAGAATCCGAATCTTTCCAACAGGTAAGCGCCGCCCTCAGAACAGGGACAAAAGCATCCGCGACAACGGGGTCTGCGGCGCGCAGAGATCAAGGATCACATCGAAATGATGCCGTCCCGTCACCTGCAACAGCGGTGCGCCGGTCGCCTCGGCATAAGCCGCACTTTGGCGATGGAACCCCGCCGTCTCCTGCTCGGCGACAGCGACACCCAGCTTCAAGCCAGCGGGCGGCAAATGCCGCATCGGGCTGCAACCGGCGATCTGATCGGGGGTGAAGTTCATCCAGTCCTGCACATGCATGGCCGCCAGCGGGGCGAGTTCGAACAACCCGCTGATTGGCAACGCCCCGTGCAGCGGATGGGTGGGCATCCCGTAGCGTGCCGGCCAGTCCGGTGCAGCCAGCGCCCCGGCCAGGTGCCCGCCTGCGGAACTGCCCGCAACGACGATCCGGCGCCGGTCGATCCCGAGATCCGCCGCATTGTGCCAGAGCCAGGCGATGGACTGACGCACGTCATGCACGATCTCGACAATGCTGGCATCAGGTGCCAGCCGGTAATCCGGTGCGGCAGTTGCGATGCCCTGCGCCGCCAGCATAGGTGCCGCGAAGGTCGAATGCCCCTTCGACAACGCCCGCCAGTAGCCGCCATGTACAAAAACCATCAGCGGTCGTGGCGAGGCCGGGTCCGCGCCCAGCAGATCCAGCCGCTGCCCGGTCGTTTCATCAAAAAGCAGATCGGACTGACAGGGGAGCGTGGCACGCGCCGCCGCACTTGAATCGGCATAGGCCCGGATCGTCGCCTCGAAGGCTTCGGTCGTGCAACAGTCCCGCGCGGTGTAATCAGCCTCCAGCCTGTCCCGCGCCCACTCTGCTTCCTGATGGATCATGCGACCTTTGTGACCTCACTGCCTATCGTTTCAAAAAACTGTCCGCCGAGCTTCTGCGCCGCGCGGTTGATGACAAAATCACCAAGCCCGGCAATATTGATCCGCACATCGGCGGTGATCGTGTAGCGGACGCGCGTTCCGCCGTTTTCCGGCAGCAGCGTCACATTCACCAGACCCTTGGCACGCTCGCGCAGGTTTGCCTCCATGCGCATTTTCTGCCCCGGCACCTCGTCATCGAGACGCAGCGTGCCGTTCACCACCCGCCGGAAAAAGGCGATCTCGACCGCGGCCTTCACCTGAAACAAAGTCGGCCCCTTGCGGCTAACCTCTTCACAGCCCGGGATCGCCTTTTTCAGCACTTGGGGATCGTGCAGGGCGCTCCACACGGCATCGGGTGCCGCGGCGATAAAGACGGTTTGTTCATTCATGGGCCGGTTCCTTCAGATGACGAGCGGGCTGGCGCGGTTTTCGATCAGGCGCACCAATGAAAGTGCCGTCATTTCGGAGGATTTGGGGTTTGTTGCAAGAGGCCGGTTGTCAAAGACCGCCTCCATGCGGCCAAAAGCCCCCTCTGCGGTGATGCGGTGGCGGTTCACCGCCGCCTCCGGGTCGGCGATCAGGGCAACCGTGGTGCGGTCGAGCCCGATGCCGGCCAGCGCCGAAATCGCCGCCACATTGGCGTTTTGCGGAAAATCGGTGGCAGCCTGCCCGGCGGGGCCTTCGAAGAAAGTGGTCGCCTCAGTCAGCGCGTCGAGGTTCAGCAGCGTTTCGGCCGGGGTGCCTTTCCAGGCGCGGGGCGGCTTCACCACCTCGTGCCGCACGCGGTCCAGCGGCAGGCGCGCGGCAGCGGCCAGCGCATCAATACCGCCCAGTGCACCGGGCGGCACGATCAATTGCGCGCGGGACATGCGCGCGGCCCCGGTCAGCCGATCCAGCAAGGCCGGATCGACCAGCGCCGAGGTCGAGGAGACGGCCACATCAATCCCCGCTTCCAGAAGCGGCAGGGCCCAGGGGTCAACGGCAGCACGCCCCGCAACCTCGATCACCAGCGCGGGGCGCAGGGCGATCAGGCTGGCGGGATCGGAAACCTGTTCTACGCCCCGCGGCAACGGGCTGCGCAGGCTGCTGCCCTGCCGCAACCCCACTGCCAGCAACTTCACCGGCGCGCGACGCTCCGCCAGAAGATCAGCGACGCGCGATCCGATGGCCCCCCAGCCGATCAGCGCGATGGGCAGATCAAAGCCCGACATAGCCCCGCACCTTTTCGCTGTCGCGGTCCATGTCGGCGCCGGTGCCAACCCAGACGGTGCGCCCCTTTTCCACGATGTAATGCCGGTCGGCGAGCCGCTTCAGCACGCCAAGATTCTTGTCGATCAGCAGGATCGACTGCCCCTCGGCCTTCAGCCGCTCCACGCAATGCCAGATCTCGGTGCGGATCACCGGGGCGAGCCCCTCGGTCGCCTCGTCAAGGATCAGAAGGCGAGGATTGGTCATCAGCGCCCGCCCGACGGCAAGCATCTGCTGCTCTCCCCCCGACAGCGTGCCCGACACCTGGCCTGCCCTTTCGCGCAGACGGGGGAACAGGTCATAGACCCGCTCCAGCGTCCAGGGATTATTGCGCTTCAAACGGTTCGCCGCCGTCGCCACAAGGTTTTCGCGCACGGTCAGGGTGCGGAAGATCTGCCGCCCCTCGGGCACCAGACCGGCACCGAGCCGGGCAATGCGTTCCGGCGTAAGGCCCAGCGTTTTCACGCCTTCGAACTCGATCTTTCCGCCCCGCGCACCCAGAAGGCCCATGATACAGCGGACCGTCGTGGTTTTGCCCATTCCGTTGCGGCCCATCAGCGTGACCACCTCGCCGTCGCGAATGTCCAGATGAATGTCGAACAGCACCTGGCTGGCCCCATAGGCGGCTTTCAGTTCGGAAACGCTCAGCACAGTTCGTCCTCCGCACCCAGATAGGCCTCGCGCACTGCCGGATCGTTGCGGATTTCCTCGACCGAGCCCTGGGCGATGATCCGGCCATAGACCAGCACCGAAATCCGGTCGGCCAGCGCGAAGACGGCCTCCATGTCATGTTCGACCAGCAGGATGGCCGCTTCCTTGCTGATGTCGCGCAACATGCCGATCATCTGCTGGCTTTCCAGATGGCCCAGACCGGCCATCGGCTCGTCCAGCAAAAGCAGGCGCGGCTGCATCGCCATCGCGACCAGAAGCTCAAGCTGTTTCTTTTCGCCATGGCTCAGATCTGCCACCGCCACATCGGCGCGGTCGGCCAGTTGGCCCCCCGCCAGCAGGCGGTCGGTTTCGTCCCAGATCGCACGGCGCTTGCGCAGCGCATCCCAGATGCGAAAGTTGCCACCTTCGCGTACCTGAACAGCCATGCCGATATTCTCGCGCACCGTCATCTCGTCCAGCAGCGAGGTGATCTGGAAGGTCCGCCCCAACCCGAGGTCTACCCGCGCAGGCACCGGCAGATGGGTGATATCCCTCCCGGCCAGATGGATGGCGCCTTCGTTCGGTTGCAACTCGCCGCAAAGCTGGTTGATCAGCGTCGACTTGCCCGCGCCATTCGGCCCGATCAGGGCGTGAATTTCACCCGGCATGACCTCAAGGCTGACATTGTCGGTCGCCACCAGCCCGCCGAACCGCTTCACCAGATTTTCGATCTTCAGGATCGCGGTCATTTGCGGCCCCCCGTGAGACGCGTGACAAGCGCCATCAGCCCGCCCCTGGTGCCCAGAACGACCACCAGCAGGATCAGGCCCATGGCCAGCGGCCAGTGTTCCGACCACGAGGCCAGCACACTTTCCAGTGACAGCAGCGCGGCAGCGCCAAGGAACGGCCCGACCAGCGTGCCCACCCCGCCAAGAATGACCATGATCATCAGCTCGCCCGATTTGGTCCAGTGCATCATGTCAGGGCTGGCAAAGCGCAACACATTGACCATCAACGCCCCGGCCAGTCCGGCGCCCATGCCTGACAGGATGAAGGCGAACAGCTTGTAGCGGTAGGCCGGAATGCCAAGCGCGGCCATTCGACGCTCGTTCTGGCGGATGCCCGAGATCACCGTGCCGAAGCTGGATTTCGTCAGACGCCGCAGGCCCAGCGCGAAGGCGACGGTGATCGCCAGCACCACCCAATACATCACCGCCCGGTCACGGGTGTTGAGGAAGGGCAGCTCATTGGTGCGGCGCACGATGATCCCGTCCTCGCCGCCATAGGTTTTCAGCGAGACGAAAAGGAAGAACAGCATCTGCGCGAAGGCCAGCGTGATCATGATGAACTGCACACCGCCCGTCCGCAGGCTTAGCGCGCCGATGGCGGCGGCGAAGGCACCGCTGACCAGAATGGCGGCAGGCAGCGTGATCAGCATTTGTGTCGTACCGGGGATGAAACCCCAGAACAGCGTTTCGGTATCGGCGTGGTGATACAGGATGCCCACCACATACCCCCCGATCCCGAAGAAGGCGGCGTGACCAAAGCTGACCATCCCGCCATAGCCCAGAACGAAGTTCAGGCTGGCAGCGGCCATGCCATAGATCAGGATTCGCGAGGCCAGCGACAGAAGCGCGGATTGCCCGGTTGCCTGCGCGATGAACGGCAGCGCGGCCAGAAGGATCAGCAGGACGGCGGCAAGAATACGGCTGTTCATCGCTCAGCTCCCCGCCATGAACAGGCCCTTGGGCCGGACAAGAAGCACAAGTGCCATCAGAAGATAAATCCCCATGGACGAGATCCCGACGCCCAGCGCATCAGCCTCGGGGCCGGCCATCACCTGCCGCAGCATACCGGGCAGGAAGGCACGCAGCATCGTGTCGATAACGCCCAGCGAGATACCGGCGACGAAGGCGCCCTTGATAGAACCGACACCGCCGATCACCACGACAACGAAGGTCGACAGCAGGATCTGCTCGCCCATCCCCACCTGCACCGCCAGCACCGGCCCGGCCAGAAAGCCCGCCAGCCCCGCCAGCAGCGCGCCAAGGCCGAAAACCAGCGTGTACAGCAGCCGGATGTCGACACCGAGCGCCCGCACCATCTCGCGGTTGGTCGATCCTGCGCGCACCAGCATGCCTATCCGCGTGCGGTTGATGATCAGGTAAAGCCCCAGCGCCACCAGAAGGCCGACCGCGATGATGAACAGACGGTAGCTCGGGTAAGGCAGGCCGGGAATGACCTCGACCGCGCCGGAAAACAGATCAGGCAGTTGGGTAAACATCGGCTGACGACCAAACAACAGGATGATCGACTGGTTGAAGAACAGGATCAGACCAAAGGTCGCCAGAACCTGATCCAGATGGTCGCGGGCGTAAAGGCGCCGGATCACCACCGCCTCCATCACGAGCCCTGTCAGAGCGGCAGCAATCAGCGCCACCGGAACCCCCAGCCAGAAGCTGCCGGTCTGCATGGCGGCCAGCGTGCCCGCATAGGCGCCGATCATGTAAAGCGAGCCATGGGCGAGGTTGATCACACCCATGATGCCGAAAATCAGTGTCAGCCCCGCGGCCAGCAGGAACAGCATCACGCCATACTGCAAGCCATTGAGCAATTGTTCGAGAAACAGGATCATACGCCCGCCCGATCAGAGGTCTGGATTGTCAGGAAACAGGCCGGGGAAAACCCCGGCCCGGCATCGTCACATCTTGCACTCGGCAGCGTAGACGTCACCCACATCGTCACGCAGTTTTTCCTTGGTCACCCACATGGGCTTGCCATCCGGCCCGGCCACGATGTCGACCATGAACCAGTCCTGCACCGGATGCTGGTTCGGTCCGAACTTGAAATCGCCGCGGGTCGAGGTGAAATCGGCCTCTTTCAGCGCGGCACGGAAGGCATCCAGATCGTCGATGCCGCCGGTCTTCTTCAGCGCCGAAGCGATCAGCAGACCCACGTCATAAGCTTGCTGACCATAGGTGGTCAGCGGCTTGTCGGGGTGCTTGGCGGCCCAGGCGGCGACCATGGCCTTGTTGGCCTCGTTGTCGAAGTCGGCATTCCAGTGCGTCGTGGCCTTCAGACCCACCGCCGCCTCGCCCACGGCATTCAGGATCACGCCATCAGCCGAAGGCTCGGACACGATCATAGGGATGTCTTTCGACAGGCCAGCCTGCACATATTGCTTGAGGAAGGCGATGCCCATGCCGCCGGGATGGAACTGGAACACCGCATCCGGCGCGGCGGCGCGGATCTGGGCCATTTCCGGCGCGAAATCGGTCTGTTCAAGCTGGGTGTAGATCTCGGTCACATCGCCACCGAATTCCCGCTTGAAGCCGGCGATGGCATCCTTGCCCGCTTGATAGTTGGGGGCCAGCGCCACGACCTTCTTGTAGCCCAGCGCCTTGGCTGCAGCCCCCGTCGCCTCGTGCAGCGAGTCGTTCTGCCAGCTGACCACGAAGTAATTCTTGTTGCAGCCCGCACCTGCGAGGTTCGAGGGACCGGCGTTCGGGCTGATGTAGATGGCGTCGTTTTCCACGACTTCCGGCACCGTCGCACCCGCGACGTTCGAGAAGATGATGCCGGTAATCAGCTTGATGCCTTCCTCGTTCATGAACTTGTCAGCGATCTGAAGGCCATTGCCGGGCTTCAGGCCATCATCCTCGACCACCAGTTCCACATCAACGCCACCCAGCTTGCCGCCTTCCTGATCGATGGCCAGTTGCAGGCCGTCCCGCACCTGTTCGCCCAGATATCCGGCCGGGCCGGACAGCGTGGTGATGACGCCAATCTTCAGCGGCTCGGCAAGCGACGGAAGAGTAGTCAGCGCGAGAAGGCTCGCTGCCGTCAGCAGTTTCTTCATTGATATCTCCCATGTTGGGGCCGTTTTGGCCTTGTTGTTGAAGGTAGCATGCCACAGCGGGCAAATATTTCAAGCATAAAATATCTAGAGCTTCACCCAACCCTCCGGCGGTTCCTTGCCCGGATGGATCGTGCCGCAATTCGGGCAAGTGCGCGCGGCCTCATCGGCGTAGAAGGCTTTGTAGATCGGCGGCAGGTCATCGACGATGCTTTCCAGATCAACCTCGGCCCGATGCACAAGGCTTTGACATTCAAAGCAATACCACTCCACCGCGTCAAGCGCGCCTTCCGGGCGGGCCGGTTCGATCACGAGGCCGATGCTGCCTTCCTGCGGGCGCTGCGGCGAGTGGCGCACATGCGCAGGCAGCAGGAAGATATCACCCTCGCGGATCGGCACATCGTAGAAATCGCCGGTTTTGGTATCATGCAGCTTCAGCAGCATGTCGCCCTTGAGCTGATAGAAAAACTCCTCCACCGGGTCATCGTGGTAATCGGTACGCTTGTTCGGACCACCGACCACGGTGACCATCAGGTCCGAATCCCTGAACACCATCTGGTTGCCGACCGGCGGTTTCAGCAGGTGTTTGTGTTCGTCGATCCATTTCTGGAAATTGAAGGCAGCGAGGCGGGTCATCGTGATCTCCCTGTGATCAGAGTTTCAGGCCGCAGGCTTCAAAGGCCGCACGGGTCGCGCGTTTCTCATCTTCGGTCAGTTCAAGGCAGGGCGGGCGCACGCGGCCGCCGGTCTGGCCCAGCAGATCCTGCCAGTATTTCTGGTGGCTGTGCGGCTTTTCCGCCGGACGGGTGGATTTCAGCGCATGGCGCACGGGGTCAAGGCTGTCACGGATCGCCCGCGCCTCCCCTGCCTTTCCGGCAAAAGCGAGGTCTGTATACTGCCGCATCCGCCGGTCGTTCTTCGTCTGGATCAGATAGGGCGGCGAGGAACACAGGTAGAGCCGCCAGTCCAGTTCAAGGATATTGTCCAGCCATTCCTCTTCCGAGGCGGTAGAGACGATGATCCGGTCGCCTGCCAGCCGGGTGAGTTCGGCATACATCTCGCGCGGGACGGAATATTTGATCGCCACCACAGTTTCGATGTCGGCCAGCCGGTTGCAAAGCTGCGGACTCATCAGATAGCCGCTGTCCGGGTGGCTCCACAGCGCGATACCGATGTCCACCTTGCTGGCGATGGTTTCGTAGTAGCGCAGCAGGGTTTCATCCTGCTCCTTGAAGAAATGCAGGATCGGCGCGTGGACGACGATGTAATCGGCACCGCAGGCCTGCGCGTGTTTCGCCAGATCAATCACCACATCCATGTTCTGATCGGAACAGGACATGATCGTCTGCGCGCGGCCGCCTGCTGCCTCCACCGCAAGGTCGAAGCTTCGCTTGCGCTCTTCCAGCGACATCGAGAAGAACTCGCCCTGCTTGCCAGCGATGAAGAATCCGTCGATTCCCAGATCCTCGATCCAGTGATCCATGTTGCGGCGGAAGCCTTCCTCGTCGATCGACAGATCCTCGCGGAACGGCATCAGCGCCGCTGCCCAGATGCCGCGCATATGGGCGAAAGCGTGGGATTTGGCGGTTTCACGGGTATATTTCATGGTTCAAGTCCTGTCATGGCGCGCCAGAGTTTTTCCGGCGTCAGCGGAAGTGAAAGATCAGGGGCATCGAAGGGCAACAGCGCATCCTGCACCGCATTCAGCAGCGCGGCGGGCACGCCGATGCAACCGGCCTCACCCACGCCCTTGAAGCCCATCTCGTTGGCGGTGCTGGGCAGGGGTTGGCTGATCAGCCGCACGGGCGGCATGTCGCTGGCGCGGGGCACCGCGTAATCCATCAGGCTGCCGGTCAGTAACTGGCCGTCGGCATAAGCCATACGTTCCATAGTAGCGGCGCCAAGGCCCTGGGCCAGACCACCGATCAGCTGGCCCTGCACCAGCATCGGGTTCAGCACACGCCCCGCATCATCGACCCAGGTGATCCCCTCGACCGTCAGATGGCCGGTATCGGGACAAACTGCCACTTCGGCCAGAACCGCACCCGAGGCCCAGGCCTCGCCCGGCGCCTCATAGCGTTCCCTGACCGAAACCGGGCCGATACCCGACCAGTCATTCCGCGGGCCAAGCTGGTCGAGCATCCGCCGGGCGGCGCGTGCCATGGCTGTGCCGCCGATGGCGGTCGAACGCGACGCCAGCGCACCGATGCCTTCGGGCACCGCCTCGGTATCGCCCTGCACCACGCGCACGCAGTCGGGGGTCACGCCCATGATCTCTGCCACGATCTGCGCGAAGGCGGTTTCACGCCCCTGCCCTTGTGCCGACGATCCGGTCAGCGCGGTGAAGGTACCGTCAGCCTCCAGCCGTAATTCGGCACTTTCCCAACCCTGCCCGCAGGGCTCGATATAGAGCGCGAGGCCAAGGCCGCAGACCGCGCCCGCCGCGCGTCTCTCGGCCTGCCGCGACCGCAGGCCCGCGTAATCGGCTTCGCGTTCCAGGCGGCCCAGCAGCGCCACGAAATCACCGGAACAGATCGCCTCACCCGTCGGCGTCGCGCGCGGAAAGGCACCGCGATAAAGCGCACGGCGCCGCATCTCCAGCGGATCAAGGCCCTGCGCCTGCGCCGCCTTGTCGATCAGCCGCTCCATCAACATCGCCGCTTCGGGCCGCCCGGCCCCGCGATAGATGTTGACGGCAGCGCCCGGCGTCAGATGCGCCTGCGCTTCGATATCCACCGCCTCGATCGCATAGGGACCGGGCAGGATGCGCCCCGCATTGCGGATCGGCGCCAGCGCCGAATAGGGCATCCAGTGACCCAGCGGAAAGCGCAGCTCCGCCGACAGCGCAACAGGCAGGCCCTGATGATCCAGCGTCAGCACGGCGCGGGTTTCACCGCCACGTCCTTGCGTCGCCGCCTGAAACTCCTCGGACCGGGCGGCGGTCCATTTCACCGGACGGCCGAGCCGCAACGCCGCCAGCGCCACCACCGCATCCTCGGGCATCAGGGACGCCTTGCCGCCAAACGCACCGCCCACATCCTGCGTCAGCACCCGGATCGCGCTGGGCGCAAGGCCAAGGATCGCCGCCAGATCGGTGCGGCAGCGCTGCGGCGTCTGGGTGGACAGATGCACCCTCAGCCCCGCGCCCTCGGGCAGCGCCACCGTCGCGCGCGGCTCCAGCGCCATAGGGGCGACAAGCGCATGGTCAAGCTGCACCGAAATCTCGCGCCCGGTCTGCGGCACGCCGGATTGCCAGCGGTGGCGCAGCACCCGGCGGGCGGCCAGCGGCTCTTCTGCGATGTCAAAGGCAATCAGTTCCACCGCATCGCGCGCGGCCTCGCGGGTTTCAGCGATCACGGCGGCAATGGCCTGACCGACCGCCTTCACCCGGCCCGAGGCCAGCGGCTCCAGCGGATGCACCTCGGCGCCGGGCAGCAGCGCATTCACGGCCGCCTGCCCCAGCCCGGCAAAATCTGCGGCGGTCAGCACGGCGATCACGCCTTCTGCCACAGCCGCCTCCGAGACATCCAGATCGGTGATCCGCCCCGCTGCATAGGGGCTGCGGAGAAATTCCAGGAAAAGGCAGCCCTCGGGCTGATGGTCGTCAACGAAACGGCCCGCGCCTTTGAGCAGCCGCGCATCTTCGCGCCGCGCCATCGCCTTGCCGATCCATGAGACTGTCTGCTGCATCCGATCCTCCGATACCGGCAGCAGACCATGTTCGTGCACATTCAAAAAGACGGATTTATTCTATATTTTGATATTGCAAACAATATGTATGGCCGGACATATGGCTATGCCCGGCCGCACAGTCTCAGATGAAGCGGTTCCACAGGTTTTCAAGCCGCTCCTGCCGCCCGGATTTCGGCTGCGGCTCAATCCCTTCCGCCGTCACCCGCGCTGCCGCCTGCTCCAGCGAGCCTTCCAGCATCGCTTTGGCAGCAGGCGTCTGCCAGCCCGCGTAGCGCGCGGCGCGCGCGGTCTCCAGCCCGCCATCTTCCAGACAGGCTGCCGCCGCCTTCAACGCCCGCGCACAGGTATCCATACCGCCGACATGGGCAAGGATCAGATCCTCGGGGTCGAGACTCTGGCGCCGGATCTTGGCATCGAAATTGGTGCCGCCGGTGGTATAGCCGCCCGCGCGCAGAATTTCGTAGAAGGCCAGCGCCTTTTCCGCATGATTGTTCGGGAACTGGTCGGTATCCCAGCCGGACTGGTAATCGTTCCGGTTCATGTCGATGGACCCGAAGATGCCCAGCGAGGCGGCCAGCGCGATCTCATGCTCAAAGGAATGCCCGGCGAGAATGGCGTGGCCCTGTTCGATGTTCACCTGAACTTCCTTTTCCAGACCGAACTGGACAAGGAAGCCGTAAACCGTAGCCACATCGTAATCATACTGGTGCTTCGACGGCTCCTGCGGTTTTGGTTCGATCAGGATGGCGCCCTTGAAGCCGATCTTGTGCTTGTAGTCGACCACCTGTTGCAGGAAGCGCCCGGCATGTTCCCGTTCGGCCTTCAGATCGGTGTTCAAGAGCGTCTCATAGCCCTCGCGCCCGCCCCAGAGCACATAGTTCTGCCCGCCCAGCCGATGCGTGGCATCCATGTTCGCCTTCACATTGGCGGCGGCATAGGCATAGACGTCCGGATCGGGGTTGGTGGCCGCGCCTGACATCCAGCGCTTGTGGCTGAACATGTTGGCGGTGCCCCACAGCAGCCGCGCCTTGTGGCCGGCCTGCTTTTCACCGAGGTAATCCACGATTTCCTCAAGATTGCGCAGGCTTTCGGCGAAGGTGGCGCCTTCGGGGCGCGCATCGGCATCGTGGAAGCAGTAGAAGGGCGCGCCCAGGATATCGAACATCTCAAAAGCCACATCGGCCTTGAGTTTCGCCAGCGCCATGGTGTCCCCGAACCAGGGGCGATCAAGCGTCTGACCTCCGAACGGATCGCCACCCGGCCAGGCGAAGCTGTGCCAATAGGCGACAGCAAAGCGCAGATGCTCTTCCATCCGCTTTCCGAGGATCACCTCGTCAGGATTGTAGTGCCGGAAGGCAAATTCATTCGTGCTGTCAGGGCCTTCGAAGCGGATGGCAGGAATACCCTTGAAGAAGTCGGTCATGTCAGTCCTCGGATTGCGGATTGTGCGGCGCGGAACCGGGCATGGCCCGCGTCGAAAGCATCGGAAAGCGCGGCGACCGGCTCGATCACATGCGCGATGGGGGGAAGGGTGGCAATTTCCGCCCCCGCCCCGGTGGCGGCCATCAGGGCCAGACGGGCGGCACCAAAGGCCCCGCCGAAATCGCCCGCCTCGGGCAGCAGCACAGGCACGCCCAGCGCGGTGGCAATGGCTTGCAGCCAGTAGGCGGAGCGGGAGCCGCCCCCGACCGCGATCAACCGCTCCAGCCGCGTGCCGGTGGCGGCCAGCGCATCCCGGCAATCGCGGAAAGCGAAAGTCACGCCTTCCAGCACCGCGCGCGTTCCCGCCGTGCGGTCGGTTGCATGTTCCAGTCCGATGAATGCCCCCCGCACGGCAGCATCGTTCAGCGGCGTGCGCTCGCCTCCCAGATAGGGCAGGAACAGCGTTTTGCCCGGCGCCTGCACCGCGCCCAGTTCAGAGGTCAGCGCCGCCGCATCACGATCCACGAACCGGCCATACCAGTTCAGCGCATCGGTCGCGGCCAGGATCACCCCCATCTGGTGCCAGGTCTGCGGCAGGGCGTGGCAAAAGGTATGCACGGCGGTTTCCGGCGCGGGCTGATAGCCGTCATTCGCGGCAAACAGCACGCCCGAGGTGCCCAGGCTGACAAAGGCATCGCCCGCCCGCACCACGCCGACGCCAACCCCGGAGGCCGCGTTGTCGCCCCCGCCGCCCGCGACGACCACACCCTCGGGCAGGCCCCAGCGCCGCGCGAGTTCCGCCCGCAGCACGCCCGAAACCTCGGCCCCCTCGACCAGCCGGGGCATCTGCGCCCGAGAAAGGCCGGTAGCTGCCAGAAGGTCATCAGACCAGTCGCGCGCGCCGGTATCGAACCAGCTTGTGCCGGCGGCATCCGACATCTCGGCCACATGCTCCCCGGTCAGCCAGAGCCGCAGATAATCCTTCGGCAACAGCACCCTGGCAACGCGCTGCCAGAGTTGCGGTTCGTGCAGGCGCAGCCAGTCGAGTTTGGGGGCCGTGAAGCCGGGAAAGACGATATTGCCGGTGATGCGGCGAAACATCGGGTCGCCGTCCAGCACTGCCGCCTCGGCATGGGCGCGCGTGTCATTCCACAGGATGCAGGGGCGCAGAACCTCGTCCGCCGCATCCAGCAGCGTCGCCCCATGCATCTGACCCGACAGGCCGAGCCCCTTGACGGCCGCAAGGCTGGTCCGGCGCGCCAGACCGTCCATCACCGTTTCCGCCGCCGCGATCCAGTCGGCCGGGGATTGTTCGCTCTGTCCTTCTGCCGGGCGCGAAACCGCCAGAGAGGCGGTGGCTTCCGCCACGACCCCCTGGTTTTCGTCGATCACCACGCCCTTGAGGCCGGAGGTGCCAAGATCAAGCCCGATATACATATCAATAGGCCTGTGGGGGGTTCTTGCCCAGGATGATCATTCCCAGAATGTCATCATCCGTCACATCACTCACGTTCACCGTGCCGACACGCTGGCCGTTTTTCATCACCACGGCACGGTCGCACAGTTCCATCACCGCATGGATGTCATGCTCGATCAGGAAGATGCCCAGACCCTGCTTTTTCAGTTCGGCAATGAGTTCCGCCACCATCTGCGTCTCGTGGGGGCCAAGCGCGGCGGTCGGCTCGTCCATGATCAGGATTCTGGCGTTGAAATAGACCGCGCGCGCGATGGCGACCGACTGCCGCTGTCCGCCCGACAGTGCCGAAACCGGCACGTTGAACTTGCGGAAGTTCGGGTTCAGCCGTCCCATGATCTTGCGGGTCTCGGCCTCCATCGCGATGTCGTTCAGAAAGCCGCCCGGCCCGATCAGTTCCCGCCCCAGAAACAGGTTCGAGGCGGCATCGAGGTTGTCGGCCAGCGCGAGCGTCTGGTAGATCGTCTCGATATTATAACCGCGCGCATCGCGGGGGCTGCGGATTTCGGCCTTGTTGCCGTTGATGAAAATCTCGCCGCTGTCCATCTGGTAGGCGCCTGACAGGCACTTGATCAGCGTCGATTTCCCGGCGCCGTTATGGCCCAGCAGACCCACAACCTCGCCCGGATACAGGTCGATCGTCACATGATCGACCGCCTTGATGCCGCCGAAGGAGATGGAGATGTCGCGCATCTCCACCAGCGGGGTTCCCTTGTTCGTCATGTTCCGTCCCCCTTACTTGGCGCGCTTGCGGTAAACGATGTCCAGCCACACGGCGAGCACCAGAACCGAGCCGACGACGATGTTCTGAAGCGCCGCGTCAAAGCCGATCAGCACCATGCCGGTTTGCAGGCTCTGCATCACCAGCGCGCCGATGATCGCGCCGTAGATAGTGCCGACGCCGCCCGCCAGCGAGGTGCCGCCGATGACCGCCGCCGCGATGACATAAAGCTCGTCCAGCGTGCCCAGTGCATTGGTGGCCGAGTTCAGGCGGGCCGAGGCCACGACCGAGGACAGGCCGGTCAGGAAGCCCATGACGGCGAATATCTTGACCGTCATCCATTTGGTGTTGATGCCAGAAAGCTCGGCCGCGTCGGGGTTGCCGCCCATGGCAAAGACATAGCGGCCAAAGCGGGTGCGGGTGGAAACGACTGTCATCACCACACCAACCCCCAGCATGATGAGCACCGGGATGGCCCAGCCATGGCTGATGAACAGTCCCGCCTCGGGCACTTCAAGATTATTTGCAGCTGCATACTGGCGCACGATTCCCTTGGGCCATGGATAGGCGTTGACCAGCAGCGTCGCGCCGATCACCAGACCGCAGCCCAGCGCAGCCAGCACGCCCTCAGCCCAGACCGGGCGTTGCGGGAAATCATGCAGCGCACGGGTGCGGCGGCCATTCCACAACATCCACAGGATTGCGGCACAGGCGATCAGGGCAACGATCCAGCTTCCCATGGCGCCAATCGCCCCGTAGGGCCCGCCGCCCAGCAGCGAGAACGTGCTGTCCAGCGGCGAGATCGTCTCACCGCGCGCCAGAAGGAAGGCAAAGCCACGCCAGACCAGCAGGCCGCCCAGCGTCACGATGAAGGCCGGGATACCCCGATAGGCCACCAGCCAGCCGTGGAAGGCCCCGATGGCCGCGCCCAGCGCCATGCCGACCAGCGCCGTAATCACCCAGATCAGCGGGTGACCCAGCCCCAGAAACTCGGGCAGGATGCGAGCCTGCACGATGCCCATGACCATGGCGCAGAAGCCCAGAACCGAACCGACTGACAGGTCGATATGGCGCGTGACGATGACCAGCACCATGCCACAGGCCATGATGCCGATAGAGGCGGTCTGGACCGACAGGTTCCACAGGTTGCGGGGGGTCAGAAACGAACCCGAACCCTTGAAGAAAACACCGAAAAGGTGGAAGCCGACCCAGATCAGCAACAGCGCGCCGATCATGCCCAACAGGCGGGTGTCGATTTCGGTTGCTTTCAGGAAACGGGACACGGGGCCGGAGGTCGCTCCGGCGCGGGTATTCGAGGATGATGACATGGGATCGTCCGGCACTACGGTGAAAAGGGTGCAGACGGGCGAGGCGAAGGGCCATATCCGCCGGGCCGTTGTCGCAGCTCGGGCAGCCTCGCCGCCCATGAAAGTCGGCGAGGGTCAAAGACCCCCGCCGACGCAGGTCTTACTTGCAGGCCGCCACGTCGTCGGCAGCCCCCTCGCAGGCCTGCTCTTTCGAGATATGGCCAGCGTCGATCACAACATTCAGGTTTTCCTTTGTGATCGGGGTCGGCGCGAGGAAGATGGCGTTCATTTCAACGCCTTTTTCCCCGCCCGAGAACTTGGACGCACCGTCAACGGCATCCAGCGCGGTGCCACCGGCCAGTGCCGAAGCGATCTCGGCCGCCTTGGCGCCAAGCTGACGCGAGTCTTTCCAGACCGAAACAGTCTGGGTGCCCCGCGCCACGCGGTTCAGCGCGGCGAGGTCGCCATCCTGCCCGCCGATCGGAATATTCAGACCCTGCGCCTGAAGTGCAGCGATGGCGCCGCCGGCCATGCCGTCATTCTGCGCCAGAACCGCATCGACCTTGTTGTCGTTGGCGGTCAGGATCTGCTCCATGTTCTCTTGCGCACCTTCGGGTTTCCACCCTTGGGTGAACTGCTCGCCCACGATGGTGATATCGCCCGCGGCCACTTTCGGCGCCAGAACCTCTTCCATGCCTTCGCGCAGGAAGCCCGCATTGGCGTCGCCCGGATCGCCCTTGATGATGGCATAATTGCCCTTCGGCGCCGCCTCGACGACCTTCTCGGCGATGATTTTGCCAACGCCTTTGTTGTCGAAGGTCAGATAGAAGGTGCGCGGGTCTTCGATCAGCCGGTCATAGGCCACAACGGGAATCCCCTCGGCTGCGGCTTTCTCAATGGCCGGGCCGATGGCGTCCTTGTTGTAGGCCAGCACGATGAGCGCATCGGCGCCCTGGGTGATCAGCGCCTCGATATCCGTCAGCTGCTTGGCCTCAGATGCCTGGGCATCGGCCGAGATATAGCTGTTGCCCGCTGCTTCCAGCGCACCCTTGATCGCGGCCTCATCGGTTTTCCAGCGTTCTTCCTGAAAGTTCGACCAGCTCACACCGATGGTCAGCCCCTCGGCCAGCGCGGCCGAATTGAACCCGGCAGCCGCCACGACCGCGGCGATCAGCGCATTACGCATGTTTCTCCTCCCTATGGATGCGGCCAGCGAATGGCCGGTCCGACGGATTCGTCGGCACGCCCTGAAACTGCCCATAATAATTTCAGTTGTCAAAATAAAAATAATCGTCAAACACTGGATACGCTGAAAACAAGACCGAAACATGACGCCGCAGCGCAGAAATTCCGCCACATACGCGCCGCAATGCAGCGTTTTTATTTGGAGGTCAAATAAATGAAACCGCATGAACCCGAGCGTCGGACCCCGGACCGGGTTGGATGCGGCCCGCTGATTGCCCCGCTTTCCGAACAGACGCGCCCCCTGCGGCAGCAGGTTTTCGAACGGGTACGCGCCGCCGGGCTGATCCCGCGCGTTCAGGTCGCCAAGGAACTGGCCGTCTCGCCTGCTTCTGTCACGACGATCACGCAGGAACTCATCGAAAGCGGTCTGATTGAGGAGGTCGCGGCCCCGCGTGACGGCGACCAGCCCGGTCGTGGTCGCCCTGCGGTAGCGCTGGGCGTGCGCGCCGGGGCACATCTTGTCGCCGGCATGAAACTCTCGGACCGCGAACATACTGCCGTTGTCGTCGATTTCGCGGGCAAGCTGATCGCAGGCGACGTGATCCCGCGCCGACCGGGCGCCATGAACCTGCCCGAACTGCTAGACGCGATGGATACCCTGCTGCACCGCGTCTGCACCAAGGCGGGCATCACCCCGCGCGATCTTTCGGCCATGGGCCTCGGCGTACCGGGTTTTGTGGACTGCGAACAGGGAATGGTGATGTGGTCCTCGGTTCTGGCGGACCGGGGTGTGGCGCTGGCCCAGGCCGCCACCGCGCGCATCGGCCTGCCGGTGCATATCGACAATGACGCAAATCTGGTGACGCTGGCCGAGCTGTGGTTCGGCGCGGGCCGCAGCCTTGCCGATTTCGCCGTGGTCACCATTGAACACGGCGTCGGTATGGGTTGCGTCATCAATCACCGGATCTATCGCGGGGCACGCGGACTCGGGATGGAGCTTGGCCATACCAAGGTGCAACTGGATGGCGCGCTGTGCCGCTGTGGGCAACGCGGCTGCCTTGAAGCCTATGTCGCCGACTATGCGCTTGCACGCGAGGCGACCACCGCGCTGAACTGGGCGCACAAGGAAGGGCAGTCGATGAATGTCCTTCTGGAAAGCCTGTATGACCATGCGAAGGCAGGCAATACCGCCGCGCGGTCGATCTTTCGCCGCGCCGGGCGCTATCTCGCGGTCGGGCTGTCAAATGTGGTGAACCTGTTCGACCCCTCGCTGATCATCCTGTCGGGGGAACGGATGCGCTACGACTATCTGTATGCCGCCGAAACTCTGGCCGAGATGGAGCAGCTTGCCATCTCGACCGGACGCCCGAAACCGCCGGTCAAGATCCACGCCTGGGGCGATCTGCTCTGGGCGCATGGCGCGGCGGCGCTGGCCCTGCATGAGGTCAGCGAACGCCTCCTGGCCCCGTCGCGAGAGGTGGCGGCACAATAATCCGGCTCAGGATTGGTGCCATGCCATGAACGATCCGCCAATATACCGCCGGTTCGTCGCGTCCTTGCCCCTGTCTCGCCCCAATTCGAAACCAATAGTCCCTCATGGACCTGCATAAGACGCATGGGGACGACAATGGACAGACTGACCGAGATGGAAGCATTCGCCACCGTGGTGGATCAGGGTGGTTTTACGGATGCAGCCAAGAAGATGGGCATCTCGAAATCCGCCGTGTCCAAGCACGTTTCGGCGCTGGAGGCGCGGCTTGGCGCGCGTCTGCTGAACCGAACCACGCGCCGCGTCAGCCCGACCGAAATCGGGCTTGCCTATTATGACCGCGCCCGCCGCGTCCTGAACGATGCGGGAGAGGCCGATGCGCTGGTCACCTCGATGCAAAGCGCGCCTTCGGGCCTCTTGCGGATTTCGGTGGCAACAGACTTCGGCGTGAACCTCCTGTCGCCGATTCTCGGCGAGTTTCTGGCCGAATACCCGGAAATCACCGTGAACATGGTGCTGAACAACCGCTATGTGGAACTGATCTCCGAAGGCTTCGATATGGCGATCCGCGTGGGCGAGTTGGAGGATTCGAGCCTCCGCGCCCGCAAGCTGACCGAAACCTCCAAGCGGATGATCGCGGCACCCGGCTATTTCCAGAAATATGGCCGCCCGCTGAAGATCGACGACCTGAACGAACACAAGCTGTTGCACTATTCCAACCAGGCCAATGGCAACGTCTGGAAGGTGACGGCGCCTTCGGGCGAAAAGCGGCAGGTGCGCTCGAACGGCTGGCTGACGGTGAACGATGGCCAGTCGCTGCTGAATGCCGCGATTGCCGGGCTTGGCATTGCCTTCCTGCCTTCGTTCCTCTGCGCCGAAGCAATGCGCAAGGGTCAGGTGGAAGAGGCGATTCCCGGTCTGCCGGTGGAAATGCTGGGCATTTATGCGGTCTATCCGCCCGGACGCTTCACTCAGCCCAAGGTCCGGGCCTTCATTGACTTCCTCGCCCGCCGCTTCATCGAGAAGGGGCCGGATAACTGGTGACGGCGACGCGACGGCACGACTTTACGGTGCGGTGACCAACTGGGCGGAGATCGCAAGATCTCCGCCCTTCTGTTTTACCCGCACGCACCGGCGAATCAACGCCCGCCCCCCGGAACCTGCGCCGCCCCATGGATAGCGGCGATTGTGGTTCACCCCACAAGATGCGATAGTTTTCGCAACTCTTGTCAGGGGAGAGGCGCGTGGCCCGGTTTCGTTCGTTTCCAGTAGTTGGCCTGATCGGCGGAATGACCGCCCTTGCAGCCCTTGCCACCCCGGCCGGTGCGCTTGAACCTGTAGAATTTACAGTGACTTCCGGCCCCGACGGGCTGAAGAAAGACCTGCGCAATGCCTCCGCCCTGCTGGGCCTGCAATCCGAAGGCAAGACCGCCGCGGAAGATGTGTTTTCGGCAGCCCGCGCTGAATATGGCCGACTGGTCAGCGCCGCCTATGCGGCCGGCTATTACTCGCCTGTCGTCCACGTCCTGATCGACGGGCGGGAAGCCGCCGGCATCGCCCCGCTGGATGCGCCGAAGGCCATCGGATCGGTCCGGGTGACCATCGACCCCGGCCCGGCGTTCAAATTCTCGGAAACCCGCGTCGCGCCGGTTCCCGCCGGAACCGAAATGCCCGAGGGATTCGCCCCCGGCAAACCCGCCGAAAGCGGGCTGGTGCAGGAGGCAGTGCAGACCGGCGTTGACGCATGGCGCGACGACGGCCACGCCAAGGCCGAGGTTGCAAGCCAGGACATTGTGGCCGATCACCGCAGCAACACGCTTGCCGCACGGGTCGGCCTTCAACCCGGCCCCAGACTGCGCTTCGGCAAGCTGAAGATCGAGGGAGAAGAGAGGATGCGCGAGCGCCGCATCCACAAGATCGCGGGCCTGCCGGAGGGTGAGGTCTTTGACCCCGACGCCCTGAAACGCAGCGCGGAACGGCTGCGCCGTACCGGGGTGTTCCGCTCGGTCACGCTGACCGAGGATGAAACCATCACCTCGCCCGATTTTATCGGTATCACCGCCACCGTGGTCGAGGAAAAGCGCCGCCGCTATTCCATCGGCGCCGAAATCGCGAGCCTCGACGGGATGAGCCTGACCGGCTACTGGCTGCACCGCAACCTGATGGGCGGCGGCGAGCGGCTGAAGGTCGAGGGCGAGATCGACAATATCGGCGCGCAGAACAGTGGCGTGGACTACGGTCTGGGCGTCACGATTGATCGTCCCGCAACCCTGACACCGGATACCACCCTGAGCTTTTCAACCAAGGTGGCCCATCTGGACGAAGAGGATTACACCGCCGACATTGGCACGCTTGGCATCGGCTTCAGCCAGTACTTCTCGGAAAAACTGACCGGGCGCGTCGGACTGGAATTCACCTATGCCAAGGTCGATGACATCATCGCCTCTTATACCTACGAACATCTCGCCCTGCCGATCGGCGCCACCTGGGACAGCCGCGACAACAAGATGGATGCGCGGGAAGGCTATTACCTGGATACCGAGCTGCGTCCCTATCTGGGTTTCGGCATCACGGACAGCGGCGCGCGGCTCAAGGCAGACGGCAGGGCCTATCTGACATTTGGCGACAAGCGCCCCGTCACCCTTGCCGCTCGGGCGCAGGTCGGTGCGATCTTCGGCGGCGATCTTCTGGGCACGCCGCGCGACTATCTGTTCTATTCGGGCGGCGGCGGCACAGTGCGGGGTCAGCCTTATCAATCCCTTGGCATCGATTCGAAGGCGCTTTACGGCGAAAAGATCGGCGGCATGGCCTTCGCGGCGCTTTCGGCAGAGGTGCGCGCCCGCGTCACCGACACCATCGGGATCGTTGGCTTCGCTGATGCGGGCTATATCGGCGCCACCGATTTCGGCGATTCCTACGGCGACTGGCATGCAGGCGCCGGCCTCGGCCTGCGCTACAACACGGGCTTCGGGCCGATCCGACTGGATGTCGCGGCCCCGGTCGCGGGCAGCACCGGCGACGGCGTTCAGATTTATGTTGGTATCGGGCAGTCCTTCTGATGAAACGCATCCTTGTTCTCGCCCTCTGCACCCTGCCCTTCGCGGCGCATGCACAGCAGGATGACCGCGACTGGCTGACCGCTCTGCTGGAGGACAACCTTTCCGACGCCGGGCGCAAGGTGACGATCACCGGTTTTGCCGGGGCGCTGTCGTCACAGGCCACTATCGAAAAGCTGACCATCGCCGATGATACCGGCATCTGGCTGACGCTGGATAAGGTGGTGCTGGACTGGAGCCGGTCGGCCTTGCTGACCGGACGCCTGTCCGTCGACCGGCTGACGGCAGCGGAGATCGTGCTTGACCGCCTGCCCGCGACCAGTGCCGATACCAGCCTGCCCGCGCCCGAGGCCACGGCCTTTGCCCTGCCCGATCTGCCCGTTTCAGTCGAGATCGGCACCCTGGGCGCCGACCATATCGTCCTGGGGCCAACCGTGCTGGGCCAGCCGGTCGAGGCGACGCTGAATGCCTCAGCCAGCCTCGCCGGAGGCGAGGGCAAGGCCACGCTGACCCTCAGGCGGACGGATGACGCGCCTGCGGGCGATGTCTCCCTGACTGCCAGCTATGCCAATGAAACAAATGTTCTGGCGCTGGATCTGGCCGTGGAAGAGGCCGCAGGCGGCATTTCTTCCTCGCTGATCGGTCTGCCCGGCAATCCGGCAATCGAGCTCACCGTGAAAGGTGAAGGCCCACTTTCCGACTACGCGGCTGATATCCGGCTGGCCTCGGGCGGGTCGGAACGACTTGCCGGCAAGGTAACGCTTGCTGAAGCCGCAGATGGCGGGATGCGCTTCACGGCCGATCTGGGCGGCGATCCGGCCCCGATGTTTCTGCCGGAATACGCCGAATTCTTCGGCGATGATGTGAAACTGGCCGCCCAGGGCACGAAGGCCGCGGATGGCCGGCTGACGGTCGATGATCTGACGCTGCGCACCCAGGCGCTCGAATTGCGGGGCAATCTGGCGCTGGCGGCGGACGGGCTGCCCGAACGCTTTGCCCTGCGCGGGTCGCTGGGGCAGGATGGCGCGCCGGTCCTGCTGCCGCTCAGCACCGATATTCCGACCTCGATCACCCATGCCGATATCGCGCTCGGCTTCGATGCGTCCGAGGCGGAGGCATGGACTGCCGATATCGCGATGACAGGCTTCGACCGGGCCGACCTGAAGCTGCGCGAGGCGAAAATCGCGGGCAAGGGCCTGATCACCCGCGAAGAGGGCAAGCCCGCCGTCTCGGGCGATTTCGACATCACCGCCGACGGGATTGAACCGACGGACCCTGCACTGGCGCAGGCGCTGGGCGCAGGCGTGAAGGGCAGCGTCGGGTTTCGCTGGCGCGAAGGTTATGACGCGCTGCAACTGACGAAACTGGCGCTCAATGGGGCCGACTACAGCTTTGATGGCACCGTCAACATTGCGGGGCTGGAGGAGGCGCTGTCACTCACCGGGCAGGGCAACCTGCGCGCCGATGATCTGAGCCGCTTTGCCGCGCTGGCCGGGCAGCCTGTTGGTGGCCGGGCAGAGATGACCCTGGGCGGGTCTTATGCCCTGCTGGGCGGCAAGTTTGACGTGACCGGCCAGATCAACGGTACTGCGCTGCGCACGGGCATCACCGAGGCCGACAACCTGCTGGCCGGGTCCAGCACCATAGACCTTTCGGTAATCCGCGACGAAACCGGGCTGCGGGTGCGGCAGCTTGACCTTGCAGCGGCAAGCCTGCGCGCAAAGATCAGCGGCCAACTGGCCACCAGCGGCAGTGACCTGTCTGCCGATCTGGATTTCACCGATCTGTCCGCGCTGGGCGGGCCCTATGGAGGCGGGCTGACCGGGCGCGCGCGCTTCACCGGCACACCAGAAGCGGGCACCGTGACCTTCGATGGCACGGGCAACGCGCTGAAGATCGGCGTTCCCGAGGCCGACTCGCTGCTGAAAGGCGACTCAGCCATCTCCGCAGAAGCGGGCATCGCCGGAGAGACTGTTGATCTGCGCAAGCTGGATATCAAGGCCGCCAGTCTTGCGGCTTCGGCGCGTGGCACACTGGCAAAGACCGGCAGCGATGTCAGCGCGGAACTGGATTTCAGCGACCTGCGTGCCCTCGGCGGCGCCTATCGCGGCGCGTTGAGCGCGACGGCAAGCTTCAGCGGCACACCGGAAGCAGGCAAGCTGACCGCGAAGGCGACGGGCCGCAACCTCGCCATAGGGCAGGCCGAGGCCGACCGGCTTCTGGCGGGGGAAACCCGACTGGCCGCCGATCTGATGCTGGATGGCGGGCGGATCAAGGTCAACACCGCCACGCTGGACAATCCGCAACTGCGTGTCGCCGCAGACGGCAATATCACTGATGCCACGCGGCAGGTGAACCTGACCGCCGATCTGGTGAACCTTGCGACACTCTTGCCGGAGTTTCCGGGCCGCCTGTCAGTTCGCGGTCAGATCGTGGACGACGGCAACAGCTATCGGCTGGATCTGACCGGCCAGGGGCCGGGCGGGATCGACGCCAAGGTGCAGGGCACCATGAGCCCCGATTTCCGCACCGCCAATCTGACAGCTGTTGGCGCGGCACAGGCCGCGCTGGGCAATGCCTTCATCGACCCGCGCACAGTTTCGGGTGGCATCCGGTATGACCTGGCGCTGCGCGGCCCGCTGCAACCCGCTTCACTCAGCGGTCGCATCAGCCTGTCAGACATCCGTGTCAGCGATCCGTCACTGCCGACCGCCCTGACCGGCTTCAACGGCACGATCAACCTGTCAGGCGGCCGCGCGGCGCTGGATCTGTCCGGCAGTTCGACCTCGGGCGGCAATATCCTGATTGGCGGCGCCATCGGCCTCGCCGCGCCCTATGTGGCCGATCTTGTGGTGCAGCTTCAGCAGCTGATCGTGAAGGACCCGCAACTCTTCACCACGCGGATCAACGGCAGGGTCACGATGCAGGGCCCGCTGACCGGCGGGGCACAGATCGCAGGCAATATCGACCTCAGCGAGACCGAGCTTGTCGTGCCCTCCACCGGGCTCGGCGCTGCGGGCGGGCTGGAGGGGCTGCGCCATGTGTCGGAGCCTGCGGATGTTCATGCCACGCGCGCGCGCGCCGGGCTGCTGGACACGGCTGCGGGCGATGGGGCGGGCAGCGGGCGGCCCTATCCGCTCGATCTTCGCATTTCAGCGCCGCAGCGGCTGTTCATCCGGGGCCGGGGGCTGGATGCCGAACTGGGCGGTGAACTGCGCCTGCAAGGCACCACAGCCAACGTCGTGCCCTCCGGCAGCTTCAACCTGGTACGCGGGCGGTTGGACATCCTTGGCAAGCGATTGACACTGTCCGAGGCGCTGTTGCAGCTTCAGGGCGATTTCGACCCGTTCATCAGCATTCTCGCCTCCAACGACGATGGCGAGATCGTGAGTTCGGTGAAGATCGAGGGGCAGGCAACCGACCCGAAGATCACCTTCATTTCGCAGCCTGAACTGCCGCAGGAAGAGGTGCTGTCTCATCTGCTGTTCGGGCGCGACCTGACCTCGCTGTCGGCCTTCCAGGCCGCGCAACTGGCCAGCGCGGTGGCAACGCTTGCGGGTAAGGGCGGCGATGGCATCATCGGCAAGCTGCGGAAGGGCTTTGGCCTCGACGATCTGGATGTCAGCACCGATGCGCAGGGAGATACCACGCTGAAGGCGGGCAAATACATCTCGTCCAAGGCCTATACCGAGATCGAGGTGGACCAGAACGGTCAGGCCAAGATCAACCTGAACCTCGACCTCAGCAAGACGGTCACGCTGCGCGGCTCCGTCGGTGGTGAGGGCGAGACCAGCATCGGGATCTTCAAGGAAAAAGATTACTGATCCGGCGCCGGGGGCAACCCCGGCTCTGGCACATTCGCCGCTTCGGCATCGACCGCCGAGCCCAGCAGCACCGCATAAGCGCTGAAATACAGCCACATCATCAGGATCACCACGGCCCCGATGGAGCCGTAAACCTGGTTGTAGCTGTTGAAATTCGCCAGATAGAGCACAAAGCCGCGTGATACCGCGAACCACAGCACCATGGCCACCAGCAAGCCGCGGGTGAACAGGCGCACCTCGATATGATCGGGGCGATTGGGGCCAAAGCGATAGGTCAGCGCCAGCCCCAGCACCAGAAGGCCCAGCGCAAGCGCCATATTGCCCAGATCCAGCACCAGCGCCGCAAAAGGCCCCAGCGGCAGAAACCGCAGCAGGACGGGCACGACAATCGACGCCAGCAACGCCGCCAGCGCGATCACCACCAGCAGAAGGGTCAGGCCCATCGACAGAAGGATGGCGTAAAGCCCTGACCGCTCCGGGTGATGGTGCACGGCATTCAGGCCGGAAATCATGCCTGCGACGCCAGAGCGGGCCGACCAGAAGGCCACCAGCAGCGACAGGATCGAGGTCCAGCCCAGCTCGCTGGAACTGCTTGCGGACAGCAGCGCCTCGACCTGGGTGTTCAGAACGGAAAAGGCATCCTGTGGCAGGAAATCGGCCAGCAGCGCCATCTCGTCACGGATCACTGTCGGATCGGCTGCAAAGCTCCAGAGCGCCATGACAAATGCGATGGCCGGGAACAGGGACAGGAAGCCAAAGAAGGCCACACCGGCGGCCACCATGCCCAGATTGGCCTGTGATGCCCGCGTCATGATGCGCAACAGTCTGCGTTTCAGTCGCTTGAGCATCTTCATCCGTAATCAGGGGCACAAAATGGAAAGGGCCCGTTTCCGGGCCCTTCCGTGGAACGATTTTCGTCCGCGCCGAGAGGCGTGGATTAGTGGCTGCCCGAGTCGTTCGACGCCAGAGCGGCGACGACAACGATGCCGGCCAGAGCGGCCAGAGCAGCGCCGCCACCCAGCGAACCCGACGAAGCCGGAGCCACGACCACAGCCGGGGCGGGCTCTTCTTCAACGATGACCGGGCCGCCGGCGAAAGCGGTCGAAGCGGTCAGAGCGGTTGCCAGAGCGGCGAAAGCGAACTTTTTCATCTGTCTCTCCATGACATTTTGTTTGGCGATTGGGCATTCGGATACCACAACGCGACACTCAAAGTAAGTAGTATTCTCTAGCCGTTGTCAATGACCCGGGCCAGTTCAAGATAGCCCCATTCCGGGACCAGCAACTCTTTGGATTTCCTAATAAAATTACCCCCTTCGAACCAGTATTCGTTGGTGAATTCACGCCCCCCGCCCCGGCAGGTTTCTGCCACATGACGGGTCGAATGTTGCCGTCCTACCACAGTGATTGTTTCCCCCCCAATCACCGAAACGCTGCAATCATAATCGAAGCGGTGCATTTTATCGGCACCGTCCAGGTAGAAATAACTCCGGCGGTGTGAACCGCCACCAGAAGCCAGCTGAGCGCGGCTCGGAACGACCGCCTGCATGATGTCGGGACCGAATCCCCGCGTCGTCAGCATCACGCCATCCCGAAACGAAATGGTCAGGTCATCCGAGGTCGACCAGGTGTCGACGGCACCATTCCGCGCGATCGGCACAAGATAGATGGTCGAATTGCCGCTCTTCAACTCTCCCTTGATGACCGGGACATTCAGCTTGGCCAAATCCGCACGGGTGACTGGCGCGGCGGCACCCGCCGAACGCTTTTTCAGCATCGCGGAGGACAGGTTCTTCGCCGTAGAGACCAGCGGCGAACCGGATTCGCTGTCGCTGCTGCAACCGGCAAGAACGGCACAGGCGGTCAGCAGGGCAAGGGCAGATTTCAGCAGCTTCATTTCCAGAATCGTCCCCACTGCTCTTGAATGCCTGCGTCCTGATAATCGCGAATCGTCTCGTACAGGCGCCCGTCGATATCAAGCTTCGCGCCGCCATCGCGGCCGAAGGGACGGATGACCGTTTCATACTTCCGCCGCGACGGGCTGCCGGTGCCCCAGGTCAGCGGAACCTCCAGGCGAATCCCCTTGTCGAAAGAGCCGGAGCCGAAATCTTCAGACGAGACGTTGGTCTTGGTGGCGAATGCCCCCACACGCCAGCCGTTCGAGAATTCGCGGTCCACTGCCAGCGTAGCCCCGACGTCGCCCGCCAGGTAGCGACCCACATCCAGCTGCGCATGGAAGCCCGGCGCAAAGGTGTAATAGGCCGAGATATGGCCGGTCGCCACGCGGTAATCATACTCGCTGAACCCGAACAGCCCGTCCGTATCGCGCTGCGCAACATAGTTCAGCTCTGCCCCGACGGCCCAGCGGCTGTTGACCGGCTTGTAAAGCACCTCGCCCGAGATACCACCGAACATCCGCTCCAGATAACCGATGGAGACGCGGCCATACACATCACCGCCAAGATAGGCGTATTTCGATACCGACAGGCTTTCCAGCGCCGGGTCGGCGTTGGCGTCATACAGGTCGACGTCGGAACGCACGGGCTGCAGGCCCGTCGTGATGTCAGGCGGCGGCTCGTCCAGGTTACCCGCGATCTTCTTGGTGGCAGACCCCTGCAACACCCAGCCCGGCCCGAATTCATACCGGCCTGCGAACCGCAGCCCCACGTCCATCTTGAACGGCGAGCGCTGGTCAAACAGCCGTACCCGGTTATAGGGCGCGATGGACCACGACAGGTTCGGGTACAGATCAGGGTCGTAGGTCAGGTTCGGTGCCCGTTGACCGGGGTTCGACACGGTGACTGCATTCTGCATGGCCGCACTGGCGTTCGGATCGTATTCCAGACGCTCCAGATCGGAACGGCGCACCTTCACACGCGAGGCAGGCATGCCATTCGCCAGCGGCACGATCTCGAAGACTTCGACCGAGGCCGGCATCACATGCGACATCGCCCGCGCCACCCGGCCAATCGCCTGCGCCTCGGCGTCGTAGCGGCTGTTGCGGATGCGCACTTCGGCGGTGTTGGCGCTGTAACCGATGGCCTCGACCACGATGCCGTCCTGCTTCAGCCGCTTGTTCAGATTGGTGATGAAGATGGGTGCAGCGCCTTCCTGCGTCACCCATTCCGGCGACCAGGCATCGGCATCGACCGACCGCGACGGCCGCAGCTTCACCGGATCGGGCGCGCCATCCTTCACACCGCCCAGCGGACGCTGGCCCGGTGTCATCAGGAAATGCGCCGCAAAGCCCAGTTCGCTGCCGTACATGTAATAGCCGCCAAGGGTGATCCAGGGGCTCAGCTTGTATTCCGCGCCGAAGTTCAGCGGGCTCTTGCGGTCAAAGGTACCGCGCTTGTCAGCCTCCAGCCCGTAATCGTCAGACGAATATTCGGCCTTCAGCGACAGCCGGTCGGTCGCCTGCCATTCCACGCCCGCGAAAGGCGCGGCGGGGCCACGGAACCACTGGCCGAAGTTCACCTTACCGCCTTCACCAACGTCAATCGGGTCACGCGGGCCGAAAGGCGACCCCATCGACCCATAGCTGCCCAGCCGTCCCCAGCCGACGCCAACCGTAGCCTTCAGGCTCGGGGTGATATGTTTGGTGGCTGCGATATATTCGCCGGACAAGATCCCCGTCCCCGCGAAATCCTGCAAGCCGACGGTAACCGAAGGCAGATACCGGCTTTCATCCAGCACTTTGTAGCGCAGGTCGAACGAACGGTCATAGTAGATGTCGAACTGATCAATGCCTGAATTGCAATTCGGCTGGCAGGCGCTGTTCTTGTTCCAGTCACGGATACCGAGGAACCGGAAGCTGGCAGAGATGCGCGGCGTCACCTGAAAGCTGAGCGTCGTGCGGCTGATCGGGCCGAAATGGCCGCTCGAAACGGTGAGGTTGCCATCCGGCTGCGCCTCGCCCGAGGGCATGTCGATCAGGCCGGTCGCGCCGTAGAAGTTCAGCGAAGGCGCGGTTTCCGCAACCGCAAATCCCGAGGCGCAAAGGGCAACCACCGAGGTCGCAAGCAGGAACCTTCCCGCCGGGGTCTTGAATGCACTCATCGTCGCTCCGCCTATGCTATCCGCGGCAGTTTAAGGCAATCGTTCGCGCTCAACAATCTGTCACCGACGTATTGCGCGGATCGTTTCCTGAACAGGTGCCCTGTAGCCATGCACCCAGGTCTTGATGACCCGGCGCGCGCCGTCATGGTCGCCGACGGCAATCGCCGACCGCAGGGCGCGCAGGGCCTTGGCCATCTCAAGTTCGGACAGGCTGTCTTCGCGGGCGCGCAGGATCTTGGAATGCGGCGTAGTCAGCAGGCCCGCACCGATCAGCAGTTCCTCATGCAGCTTTTCGCCCGGACGCAGGCCGGTCACGACGATCTCGATATCACCCTCGGGGTGTGCGTCATCGCGCACGGAATAGCCCGCGGCGTTGATCAGCTGCACCGCAACATCGCGGATACGCACGGGTTTGCCCATATCCAGCACAAAGACATCCCCGCCCCGCGAGGTTTCGGCATCCGAGAAAGAGCCTGCCAGCAGCACCAGACGCGAGGCTTCGGAAATCGTCATGAAATAACGGGTCACATCCTCATGTGTCAGCGTGACCGGGCCGCCCTTGGCGATCTGTTCCTTAAACAGCGGAATGACGGAACCGGACGACCCCAGAACATTGCCAAAGCGCACCATCGAGAACAGCGTCCCGCGCGAGCGTTTGGCCATATCCTGCACGACCAGCTCGGCCAGGCGCTTGGAGGCTCCCATCACATTGGTGGGGCGCACCGCCTTGTCAGAGGAAATCAGGATGAACCGCCCCACCCCGGCATCATTGGCCGCTTCCGCCAGCGTGCGGGTGCCCAGAACGTTGTTGGCAAGCCCGGCCAGCGGATTGATCTCGACCAACGGCACATGCTTGTAGGCTGCGGCGTGGAACACGACCTCGATCCTGTGATCGTTGATCACCATACGGGTCAGCCGCGAATCGGTGACAGAACCCAGGACCGGCACGATCTCCACCCCGGTGCCGGCGGCAAGTTCCTGCAACTCGCGCTCGATCGTATAAAGTGCGACCTCGCTGACTTCGTACAGCACCACACAGGCCGGTCCGCAAGGGATAAGCTGGCGGCAGAGTTCAGACCCGATGGAACCGCCCGCGCCGGAAACCAGGATGGCCTTGCCGCGATAGGCCTGCTCCCCCTCGGCCAGCATGTCACCCACCTGATCGCGCCCAAGAAACTGCCCCGGCGCAACAGGCGACAGGTTGTCAATCAGCTCTTCCTCGCCGACAAGCTGGGCGAAGGACGGCAAGGACTGCACCTTGAGGCCCATCTGCCGCAAATTCCGTGTCAGTCGTGCCAGCTTGGGCGCAGAGACCGACGGCATGGCCAGAATGATGCGGTCAATGTCGCGCTGTTCCACCAGTTCCTTCAGATCAGAGGGCGGCAGCACGCGCAGCCCCGCCACCGTCATCGAATGCAGCGCCTCGTTGTCGTCGATGAAAGCCACCGGCACGATCCGCTCGTGCGCGCGCAGCGCCGCGACAAGCTGCACCCCGGTCGTCCCCGCACCATAGATGAGCACGCGATGCTTGGGCTGGCCATTGCGCAGCACCCACAGCAGCAGATGCAGCATGCCAAGCCGGACGCTGACTGCGGCGAGAAACAGCATCAAGCCGTAGATCGTGATGCCCGCCACGCCGAAACCGGGCATGACAAAACGCGAGATCACGGCGGCAACCGCCGTCACGAGCACGGAGTAAAGCGCCGTCCGCAGCATTGCCGTCGTTTCGAACGACTTGAGCTGAACGCGCGGAATACCCAGCCAGGCCGAGACCGCCCCGCCGGTCAGTGAAAGCGCGGGCAGCAGGTAAAACACCTGCGGCAGTCGCGTGAACAGGGAAAAGCCGTTGTAGGTAACCGCGATGGCCAATACCAGAATGACCGGCGGCAGAATGGCGTCGATCATGAACAAAACAAATTGCTTGTTCTTGCGGCTCAGCCCCGACTGAAAGGCATAAAGGCCGCGTCTGATAATGTTCATTCAACAACCTTCTTGCTCGGCGCAGCGACAGGCGAACTCGCAGGAGGCCAACCGGGATAGTCGGTGGAAAACTACCTGAAGCCGACACGTCCAACAAGCCGGGCCATGGCGGCTTTGCCCCGTTTTCGCGCGATTCAGCCTATTTTCCCAGCATTTTGCGTAACAATACGCCCGAGCCGGTACGCCAGAGCAACACAAGGTCGAAACACACGCTCTGATTTCGCTGATAAATGAGATCAAGCGCGGCCTTTCTGGGCACACATCGGCGCGCATAGACCGCATCCGTCTCCTCCGCAGTGCCACAGCGCGACAGCAGGTACTCCTCGTGCCGGTGAAAATGCAACGAGGCCAGGCCGGTAATTCCGGGGCGGCTTTGCAGCACCTCTGCATAGAGCCGGGGAAAGCGCTCGACATAGAGGCGCAGCGGCGGGCGCGGCCCGACAAAACTCATGTCGCCCCGGATCACATTCCACAATTGTGGAACTTCATCCAGTCGCGTGGCGCGCAGGAACCGCCCGGTCGGCGTAATCCGGGCAGATTTGTCACCGCCGGAAACGCCACTGTCCTGCCGTGCGGCGGTCATGGTGCGCAGCTTCCAGAGCCGGAACGGCACCCCCGGCGCCTTCATCCGCTCGGCAACGTAGAAAACCGGCCGACCGTCCCGGATCAACAGCACCAGAAGCAGCAGCGTGAAAGGCACGGCCAGAACCGCCGACAACAGCAGCGCCAGCCCCAGATCGAACAGCCTCTTGCCCCAGGTCATGCCCGCTCCCTCCAGATCCGCCAGTCCGCCACCAGATCATCGACGCTTCCGCTTCCCGCCGCCCCGGGCAACAGACGCTCCAGCTGCCCGGTGGCAAGAACCACCGCCGGAATGACCGCAGCATTGGCCGGACCCGTCTCCCAGTCGGCCCCGGCGGCGGTCAGAAGATCACCCATGGCCACAGCCCCCGGCGCGGCGATGTTCAGGATCGGCGGAATATTGCCGCCGGAAAGCGCCAGATCGCACAGCCCGGACAGGACGCGGGCAAAGCCCTGCGGCCCGATATAGGACCGCAATGGCCCTCCGGCAGACCCCGGAACCGGGTCGATCCGACGCAGGACATCCAGCGGACGCCCCAGAACCGCATCCGCCCCGGCGACATTTCCGATCCGCAGATGGGTGACACAGATCCCGGGATGGCACGCCTGCCAAAGGGCCACCTCCCGCTCTGCCGCGAGCTTCGCCGCGCCATATTCAGACGTCGGATGCGGCAAGGCGGTTTCCGCAAAAGGCACCGATTCGAGGCCCCCGGGGCCATAAACCGCACCGGAAGATGCCAGGAAAACATGACGCGCGCCAACAGATTGTGCCGCCTCGCAGGCCGCCAGCGCAATCTGGATGTTCGAAGCCAGCACAGCGCCCGGCGCCGGAACCACCCCGGCCAGAGACAGCATCACGCCCCCCCGCAGATCGGTGCCGGATGCGGGGAATGGCTCTGTCATCATGTCCCAGGCGAGCCAGCCTTCCCCGGCGAGCCGGCGGCTCCAGACCACATCCGCGCGCGCCCAGGTTGCCCGCAGAATGGAGCCGAGTCGCCCTGAAGCCCCTGAGACACAGATCATCGCAGCCTTGCCGTCAAATTCACCGGACCAAACTAGGCTGTTGAACCCCCGGCCTCACCCCAGTATCTTGCAACCGCTGTCAAAGTCCACCCTGCCAGGTGCGGCCCGATCGGAGATATTGATGCGGAAATTTGCGATTAGGCTTTGCCTGGCTACAGCCAGCCTCGGGATGGTCGCCTCCTGTGGCGACCTTCCGGCGGGCGGTCCGAATGCCGGTCAGATCCTTGCCGGTGCCGACAAGGAAGACGCAGATTTCGCCGTCTATCCCGTGACCCGCGCGACGCTTCCGCAGCTTTCGTCCTGGCCCACGCGCGGCGCAAGCCCGGCGGGCGGCTGGATCGCACGCACCAAGGGCCCCAGTTCGCAGATCATCGAGGCGGGCGACACGCTTGACCTCGCCATCTGGGACAACGGCGACAGCTCGCTTCTGACCCAGTCGGGTCAGAAGGTGGTCGAGATGAAGGGCATCCGCGTGTCACCTGCGGGTGAGGTGTTCCTGCCCTACGTCGATCAGGTCTATGTCGCGAAGATGTCCCCCGACCGGGCGCGCAATACGATACAGGCCGAGTTTTCGCAGATCATCCCCTCTGCCCAGGTTCAACTCAGCCATCACGCAGGACGTGAAAGCTCGGTCGATCTGGTCAGCGGCGTAAATTCTCCGGGCAACTATGTCATGCCGGATCGCGATTTCACGGTCCTGAGCCTGCTCGCTATGGGCGGGGGGATCACCAAGAGCCTGCGAAACCCGCAGGTACGCCTGATGCGGGGCGGCAAGCTTTATGCGACCTCGGCGGAAAGCCTGCTGAAAAGCCCTTCGCAGGATACGACGCTGCGCGGGGGCGACAAGGTTTATGTCGAGGACGATTCGCGCTACTTCCTGTCGCTGGGCGCCACCGGACGCGAGGCGCAGATCCCATTCCCGCATGACAAGGTGACCGCGCTGGATGCCGCCTCACTGGCTGGCGGCCTGAATGATACCCGCGCCAACCCCAAAAGCGTGCTGATCCTGCGGAACTACAAACCCGGCGATCTGCGCAGCGATGGCAGTGGCCCCGGCAAGGAACGCGTGATCTTTGCGCTGGACCTGACCACCGCCGACGGGCTGTTCAGTGCCGGGGAATTCCTCGTGCAGGACCGCGATCTCGTTCTGGCCACCCAGACCTCGCTGGCCAATACCAAGACGATCATTGGTCTGTTCTATGATGCCGTCGGCATCAGCACGCGTCTGGATCGTCTGGTCAGATAACCGGGACGGCCAGCCTGCGCGGGCCGCCCTTTCCGGGGCGGCTATTCCGCGCCTTCCAGTTTGGTCCGCAGTTCCCGCAACACGGGCAACACCGCGCGAACGCGATCAGCGCCGAGGGCTTGCACCACCTCGCCTATAAGAGGTGCAATCGCCTGCACCGCCGCATCGCGGGCCGCCCGGCCCGACGGGCTGATTGCAACGAACTTGCGTCGCGCATCGTCCCAGTCCGGCCGGATATGGATGTGGCCTGCCCATTCCAGCTTTGCCAGCGTGTTGGTCATGGCGCCGCGCGTGACATGAAAGCTGCGCGCAAGCTGGGCCGGGGTGCGTTCTTCCTGAATGCGCGCCAGATGGTTCAGCACACCAAAATGCGACAGCTCCATCCCTTTGGGCAGCGCTTTGGTCAAACGGTTGCGGGCAAGCTGATCGGCCATGAACAGCTCGCCAAACAGGGCAATCGCCAGATCTTCGGTCTTCTCTGCCATCACGGGCCGTCGAAGCTGCGGTCGTGTGACAACGAAGGCACGCGGCCCCGCGCCTTTTCAACCTCGGTCAGGTCGAGATCGACAAAAGTGACACCCGGATCGGTGCCCGCATCCACCAGAACCTCGCCCCAGGGTGCAATCGCAAGACTGTGACCATAAGTGTTGCGTCCCTTGCCCGCGCTTTCGGGGTGGAAGCCGGTCTGTGCGGGCGCCAGTATGAAGCAGCCGGTCTCGATCGCACGGGCGCGCAGCAGCACCTCCCAATGCGCGGCCCCGGTCAGGTGGTTGAAGGCGGCCGGAACGGTCAGGATCTGCGCGCCGCCCTGTGCCAGACGGCGGAACAGATGCGGGAAACGCAGATCATAACAGACCGTCATGCCGATCTTTGCCAGCGGGATGTCCGCCACGACCGCCTGCGCGCCGGGCCGGTAGGCCGCGCTTTCGCGGTAAACCTCGGTCTCGGTCACGTTCACGTCGAACATGTGGATCTTGTCATAGCGCGCGGCGATCTCACCCTCCGGCCCGATGAGGAAGGAGCGGTTGGCAAAGCGCCCGTCCGCATCCTGGGTCAGCAGCCCCAGAGACCCGATCAGCACCCAGATGCCAAGCGCCTTCGCCTCGGCGCGAATAGCAGCCAGCGTCGGATCATCGTCTTCATGCCGCAGCGTGGCGCGCTGATGTTCGCGCGATGAACTGAGCATGTTGGTGCATTCCGGCGTCAGCACCAGATCGGCGCCACCCTCTGCCGCGATGCGCAGGAAGGCGAGCGTTTCCGGCAGGTTCTCAGCCGGATCATCGGTCACCGTCAGCTGGACAAGCGCAACCCGCATCGCCTAACCCGCCAGCAGGGCATCAAGCTTGCCGTCATGGTCAAGCGCGTGGATGTCATCGCTGCCACCGACATGCTGCCCGCCGATGAAAATCTGCGGCACAGTGCGGCGCCCGTTCGCCCGGTCAGTCATTGCCGCCCGCAGATCAGGGTCGCGGCTCACGTCGATTTCGGTGAAAGCCGCGCCCTTGCGCGTCAGCAGCCGCTTGGCCGCCAGGCAATACGGGCAGGTCGGGGTGGTGTAGATTTCGACAGTTTTCATGATGAGGTCCGCTCAGTCTCGCAGTTGCGGCAAGACTATAGGGATTCATCCGTCTTTCGCAACGCGTGCCAGCACCACCACATCCACGCGCGCGGCCCCCGCCGCAAGACAGGCATCGGCACAGGCCCCCAGCGTGGCGCCGGAGGTCATCACATCATCCACCAGCAGAACCGGCCGCCCTTCCATCTGCCAGCGCCGTCGCTCGTTGACCCGGATCGCCTCTTCCAAATTGCGGAACCTCCCCTCCCGGTCGCGCCCTTCCTGACTGCGGGTATTGCGGCGGCGTACCAGAAGGTCCGGGCAATGCGGCAGATCGGCCAGCCGGGCCAGCCCCGCCGCCAGCAACGCCGACTGGTTGTAGCGCCGCCGGAACAGACGCAGCCAGTGCAGCGGTACCGGCGCAAGCAATGTATCGGGCTGCAACAGCGGGGCCGCTGCGCGATGCAGCCATTGCGCGCCGGGCCGGGCCAAATCCAGCCGGTCGCCATGCTTGAGGGCCATGACCAGCCGTCGCGCATTGTCGCGGTACAGCATCACCGCCCGCCCCCGCCCCCAGGGCCGGGCAATGGTCAGGCAATCGTCGCATTGCACGGGTGCGCCGCCCTCTTCGCCCGGCAAGGGGGTGCCACAGCAATCACAGACAAGCCCCGCGATGAACGGCGTTTCCCGCCAGCAACGTGCGCAAAGCCCAAAATCCGTAGTCACCAGCGCATCGCAACTGAGGCACTGTGGCGGGTAAACCAGTTGCACAGCCGCTTGCATTCCCATCCGACCCTCCTATGGTCCGCGGAAAGGAGCCCGCATGACCCCGCCCCAGCTTGTTGATCGCCCAGCCCTTGCCCGCAACCGCCGCCGCGCCCGCCCCGACGCGCTGTTCCTGCATGACGAAGCCGTCACCGAGGTTCAGGAAAGACTCGCTGCGGTTAACAGGCAGTTTACGAAACCCGCCATTGTGACGCCTTTCGCGGAAATCTGGGCTGGCGTCCTGCCGGACGCGAAGATCGTGCCCGATGACGAGATGCTGAACCTCGTCCCCGGTGCGCACGATCTGGTGATTCACGCCATGGCACTGCATTGGGCGAATGATCCGGTCGGACAACTGGTGCAGTGCCGCCGTGCCCTGAGCCCTGACGGTTTGTTCATCGGCCTGACTCTGGGCGGGCAGACGCTGGTGGCCTTGCGGGCCGCTCTGGCCGAAGCCGAGGTGGCGCAAACCGGCGGGCTGTCACCGCGCGTGTTGCCGATGGGCGAAATCCGCGATCTGGGTGCGCTGCTGCAACGCGCCGGGCTGAACCTGCCGGTCGCCGACAGCTTTGCCCGCCGGGTCAGCTATCGGGATGCGCTGCATCTGATGGCCGACCTGCGCGCCATGGGCGAGGCCAATGCAATGACCGAAAGGTCACGCCGGTTTACCCGGCGAAGGATTTTGCAGGACGCCGCGCAGCGGTACGAAACAGGTGCCGATGGCCGTATCGAGGCGCAGTTCGAAGTGATCTGCCTGACTGGCTGGAGCCCGCATGACAGCCAGCAAAAACCGCTGCGCCCCGGTTCGGCCGTGCAGCGGCTGGAAGATGCACTGAACGCCGCCCGCACAGGTGCGACGAAAAACGACAGTTGACCCCTGCCCCCATGGCACTATCTGGGGCGCGAAACCGAATGCAGGAGAAGACGATGCTTGATGCGCTGCGCGATGCGGTGGCCGGGTTGATCCGGCCGGGCGAAGGCCGTCTGGCCCATGCGCCTGCCGATCACCCGCCGGTGCGCGCCCCGAAGATCGGCGTGCTGCTGGCCAATCTGGGGACGCCGGACAACTACGACTACTGGTCGATGCGGCGTTATCTGAACGAATTCCTGTCGGACCGGCGGGTCATCGACTACCCGGCCTGGAAATGGCAACCGCTTTTGCAACTGATCATCCTCAGCAAGCGGCCCTTCACCAGCGGCGCGAATTACAAGCTGATCTGGAACGAGGAAAAGGGCGAAAGCCCGCTGATGACCATCACCAGGGATCAGACCGCTGCGCTGGCCGAGGCATTGCGGGCCGATTTCGGCGACCGGGTCATGGTGGATTTCTGCATGCGCTACGGCAACCCGTCGACCGAATCACGCCTGCGCGCGATGGTGGAGGCGGGCTGCGAAAAGGTGCTGTTCTTCCCCCTTTACCCGCATTACGCAGGCGCTACCTCGGCCACGGCGAATGACCAGTTCTTCCGCGCGCTGATGAAGGAAAAGCGCCAGCCCGCCGTGCGCACCGTGCCCGAATATTTTGACCATCCGCTTTACATCGAGGCTTTGGCGCAATCGGTGGAACGCGCCTATGCCGCGCTGAATCATCGCCCCGATGTGCTGGTGGCCAGCTATCACGGCATGCCGAAACGCTACCTGATGGAGGGCGACCCCTACCACTGCCAGTGTCAGAAAACGACGCGCCTGCTGCGCGAGCGGCTGGGATGGGAAAAGAGCAGCATCGACACCAGCTTCCAGTCGGTCTTCGGCACCGAGGAATGGCTGCGGCCCTATACCGTGGAGCATGTCGCCGCGCTGGCGAGGCAGGGCAGGAAGCGGATCGCGGTCATCGCGCCCGCCTTCAGCGCCGATTGCATCGAAACGCTGGAAGAGATCAACGGCGAGATCCGCGAAAGCTTTGAACATGCCGGGGGTGAGGTCTTTACCTACATCCCCTGCCTGAACGCCGATGCGGCCCATATCGAGGCACTGGCGAGCGTCGTGCGCGACAATCTGGCAGGCTGGGTCTGACCGGCCCGCTTTACCCGCGGCCCAAATGAAAAAGGCGGCAGGTCGCCCTGCCGCCCTTTCCATGACGTGAAGTCAAATCAGTTCGAAGCGACCGCAGCGGCCACGACGAGCAGGAGCAGCAGCGGAACCAGCGCGCCCGACGACGACGACGTGGCAGCTTCCACAACTTCCGGCTCCATCACCGGCTCGACCATGCCGCCGGCGAAGGCGGTGGTGGCGGCAACCGACAGAGCGGCAGCAAGAGCGAGTTTCTTCATTTCGATCTCTCCAGATAACGCGCGGGATCGGATGTTGCAGAGGCGACACCGCGCACCCAAGACTGTACCTCGTAAGGCGTGTTTAGACTTGAACGCAAACCGGCGCAATTGGCTCCCACCCGGTGCACGAATGCACCCGCGCCTGTCGTCAAATTAGCAACACTTGTGTGCCGACTTGGGCGAGATCAAAAAGTTCCTCGACATGCTCGTTGTACATGCCGATGCAACCGTTCGATGATTTGCGGCCGATCTTGCGCGTGTCATGCGTGCCGTGGATGCGGTAATAGGTCCAGGACAGCCACATCGCGCGCGTCCCCAGCGGGTTGTCCGGGCCCGGGCCAATATAATCCGGCCAGTCGGGATTACGCTCTTTCATCGAAGGCGTGGGGCGCCATTCCGGGCCGACGACCTTCTTGATGATTTCGGTCCGGCCACGTCGGGTCAGCTCGTCCGACAGCGGCACCGACGTGGGATACAGCTTGTAGGTCGACTGGTCCTCGGACCAGAAGTGCAGCGCCCGCGAGGTCGTATCCACCAGAATCGCGCCCTTGGCGAGATTGCTGAAATAGGGTTGCCAGTCGAGCATGCGGAAGCTCGAGATATTGTTGCGAACCGACCCTTCCACTTGAGCGAAGGCGGGCATGGCTGCGGCGGCGGCCACCGTGGCAGCGCCAACAAGAACGGCCCTGCGGCTGGGCCCGTGCGAATGTTCAGCTGACATCGCTGATCTCCTGAGGGTTGGATTGGGCGGTTTTTAGCCGCTGTGCGGCAAACTCGCAAATCAAAGAGATGTCACTTGGCGAAATCACGCAGACTTGCGTTTGATAACCCCGCCGCGATTGGATAAAGACGGGCGGTCGAAATCCCACTTGGTGCCCCCAATGACGCGCTTTCCCGTTCTGTCGATCTGTGCCCTGTCTATGCTGGCGGCCTGTGCGGCCCCCGATACCCAGCCCACGATCGGGGCGGACGGTCGGCCGCTTCCGCGCGTTTATCACATCGACAAGCGGACCGAGGCCGAGATTCCGGGCCGTCTGCTGGAGGCAGTGAATACCCTGCGCTCGGCCAAGGGGGTGCAGCCGCTGCAATATAACGGGGCGCTGATCGCCGCCGCCAATGCACATTCCCGCGACATGTCGGAACAGAACCGCCCCTGGCACTTCGGTTCGGACGGCTCGTCGCCGCTACTCCGGGTTCAACGGGCCGGATATGCCGGACATCTTCAGGGCGAGCTGATTTCGGAAACCTATGAAACCGAGCTGGATACGCTGGCATCCTGGACGGCCGTGCCCGACACCCGTGCGGTCGTGATGGACCCGCAGTCGAACGAAATCGGCTTCTCCTGGTATCAGGAGCCGAGCGGCAAGATCTGGTGGACCCTGCTGACAGGGGATTCGACACGCGCGCCCGTCGCCCGGGTTTCGGCCACGGCACTTGGGCGCACCGTGACCTCCGAGATGGATCACGTCGGCGGCGCGCCTCCGGCGCAGTAAACTGCCCTGCCGAATGAAAAAGCGCCGGTCCCGCGACCGGCGCTTTTTGCTTTTGCGCGGCTGCGCTCAGGGCAGAATATGGATCGGCGTATATTGCCGGACCATGGCATAGATCTCTTCCATCTCCTTGTCGCGCACGGCAATGCAGCCCGCGGTCCAGTCACCCTTGTTGGTGCCTTTGTAGTTGGAACGGCCATGTATCATGATGTCGCCTCCCGGCCGCTTGCCCTGAGAGGCGGCAAAGGCACTGTCAGCGAGGTTGGGATAGGAAATGCCCAGCGACAGGTGATAGCGACTTTTCGGATTGTGGAAGCTGATGAAGTAGGTGCCTTCCGGGGTCTTGCCGTCGCCCTCGAACTGCTTGTGGCCTTCGGGTGCAAAGCCAAGACCGATATCGTATTGTTTCAGCACCTTGGCGTCGTGCAGAAGATACATCTTGCGCGCGCCCTTGTGGACCTGGATCGAGGTGACCGCCGGGCCCTTGTAACTGCGGAACTTGCTGTTGCCTCCGCCACATGCGGCCAACAACGCCACAAGAAGGAATGCCGATAAAAGGCGCGCGAAAGTCATGGGGTGCCTGCTGCTTTGTTTTTTCTGCCCATAGCCAAAATGGCAGAAACTGCACAGCCTGTATATGCGTGCAGATGTTCACAGTCGCTTCACGCCTTCGTGCGCGGACTCACAAGCTGAAGCGGGCAGCCAGTTCCACATGCGACGACCAGCGGAACTGGTCGACCACCTGTACCCAATCGAGCAGCCACCCCGCCGCAATCAGCACCTTTGCGTCACGGGCAAAGGTGATCGGATTGCATGAGACCATGGCGATGACCGGCACCCGGCTGTGCGCAAGCGTCGCCACCTGCGCCTCGGCCCCGGCGCGCGGCGGGTCGATGACGACGGCGCCCACGCCCTTGAACTCGTCAGGCTCCAGCGGGCGCCGGAACAGGTCGCGCGTTTCACAGGTGACGCGGTGCAGGCCCCCGGCCTGACGCCAGCCCTTGTCCAGCGCCGCCATCATCGCGGCGTCGCCTTCAGCGGCCAGCACATCGGCACGTTCGGCCAGCGGCAGGGTGAAGGTGCCGCAGCCCGCGAACAGATCGACGATGCGCGGCGCATCGCCCACGGCTTCGGTCACTGCGGACAGCAGCGCCGCCTCCCCTTCTTCGGTCGCTTGCAGAAAGGCACCGGGCGGCGGGGCGACCAGCGCGCGGCCCATGCGTTGCATCGGCGCAGCACGCAGGGCGATCACCTCATCGCCCCAGCTGAGCCGCGACAGGCCATGCGCCTCGGCCACGCGGGCCAGATCCAGCCGCAGCGTCGCATCCAGAGGCTTGCCGCCCTGTACCGCCACATCCGGCCCGGCAAGGCTGCGCGTCACCGTCAGCGCAAGCTCGCCCGTGCGGGAGCCGCCTGTGCGCACCAGCGCCTCCAGCGCGGGCACCGCGCCCATCAGATCGGGGTGCAGAAGCTGGCAGTTCGGCACGGGGATAATGGTATCTGACCCGCGCGCGTGAAAGCCGATCAGCGCCCCGCCCTTGGTGCGCCGCCCGGCCAGCGTGGCTCGACGGCGCGAGCGTGGTGGCGAGGTCAGGATCGGCCGCAACGGTGCCTCCAACCCCTGCCCCGCCAGCGCGCCGCGCACGATGCCCAGCTTCCAGTCAGCCACGAAACCGTCACGCGCATGCTGCATCAGACAGCCGCCACAGCTTTTTGCATGGGCGCAGGGCGGCTTCACCCGGTCCGCCGAGGGCGTCACGATCTTCGGCGCGGTCAACTGGCTGCCCTGAAGCTCCCCCTCCACTTCCTCGCCCGGCAACATGCCCGGCACATAGACCGGACCTTCCGGCCCCTCGGCGATGCCGTCGCCATGGTGCCCAAGCCGCGCGATGGTCAGTTTCATTCCGCTGCCTCTTCGGTGACGATGAAGCCCCCCGATTGCCGGTTCCAGTAGCGCGCGTAAAGCCCCCCTTTCGCCAGAAGTGCCTCGTGGCGGCCTTCTTCGACGATCCGGCCCTGATCCAGCACGATGATCCTGTCCATTTCGGCGATGGTCGACAGGCGATGCGCAATGGCCAGCACGGTCTTACCCTGCATGACACGGCCCAGCGCCTCCTGGATGCTGGCCTCGACCTCACTGTCGAGCGCGCTTGTCGCTTCATCCAGCACGAGAATCGGGGCGTCCTTCAGGAAGGCGCGCGCCAGCGCGATACGCTGCCGCTGGCCACCCGAAAGCTTCACCCCCCGCTCGCCCAGATAGGCGTCATAGCCCTTGCGGCCCTGATGATCTTCCATGGCCAGAATGAACTCATGCGCCTCGGCTTGCCGGGCGGCGGCGATGATCTCGGCCTCCGACGCATCCGGGCGGCCATAGGCGATATTGTCCCGCGCGGATCGGTTGAACATCGCGGTTTCCTGCGTGACCATGCCGATCTGGCGGCGCAGGCTTTCCTGCGTGACATGGCGCAGGTCGTGACCGTCCAGCGTCACCTTGCCTTTTTCGCAGTCATAGAGCCGCAAAAGCAAGGCAACCAGCGTCGACTTCCCCGCCCCTGAAGCCCCGACAATTCCGATCTTCTCACCAGCCGCGATATGCAGCGTGACCCTGTCGATACCGCCGCGCTTGCGGCCATAGGCGAAGCTGGCGTCGAGGTAATCAACCTTGCCGCTGATGCGCGGCAGGTCCACTGCCCCCGGCGCATCGGCAAGCTGATGCGGCTGCGCCAGCGTGCGCATGCCGTCCTCGACCTCGCCAATGCTGGTATAGATCGACATGAGCGTGAAGCTGACCCAGCCAGTCATCTGCGCAATCCGCATCGCTACCGCGCCCGACGCCGCGATATCGCCAGCCGTCGCCCCGCCCTGCTGCCACAATAGCACCGTACCACCGATCAGCAGCACCGGCAGAACCCCGGCGAGTGTCATCAGCGACAGGCGAAACCAGGTCGAAATCTCGCCAAATTCGACACTGCGCTCGCGGAAAACCTCCATGCTGCGCAGGGCTACGCGATCCTCGAAGGCGGCATGGGCAAAGAGTTTGACCGTCTTGATATTGGTGATCGTATCCACCACCTGTCCGGAAACCATGGCCCGCGCCGCAGCCCGGGCCGCCGAATTGCCCTTTACCCGCGGCATGAAGAACCGGATCAGCGCAAGATAGGCCACCAGCCAGACCAGCAGCGCCAGGGCAATCCAGGCATCAATGGCGATCAGGAAGATCGCCGATCCGATGACAGAGGCCAGCGCGAAACAGACAGTATTGATGACCTCGGTCGCGGTATCGGTAACAGCCCGCGCGGCCTGCATCTGCTTTTGCGCGATCCGTCCCGCGAAATCATTGTCGAAGAAGGTGACGCTTTGCCCCAGCGTCCAGCGATGAAGCCGGCTGAGCACCAGCGGCATCACATTCGGCCCGACGATGATGGAGTTAGAGGCTGCGGAAGCGGCAAAGGTCAGTGGCCGCAGCACAAGGTAGAACACCATGAACAGCACCAAAAGCCAGGCCTGTTCGGCAAAGAACGCGGTAGGGCCTGACCCGACCGCCGCATCGACCACCATGCCAAGGATCAGCGCCGAAACCACCTCGGTCGTGCCCGCAAGCGCCGAAATCGCCCCCGCCACAGCCAGCGGCGCCCAAGCCCCGCTCAGGCACCAGCGGAAGAACGGACCGAGCTCTTGCGGCGGCATACCCTCCGCCGGACGGAAGGCATCAATGAAACCGGCAAGACCGCGCAGTGCCTTCATGCCTCGTCCTCCGTTCCGATGAACCCGCCCGATTGTCGTGCCCAGAAGCGGGCGTAAAGCCCGCCCTGTTCCAGCAGCTCGGCATGGCTGCCCTCTTCGGCCACTGCGCCATCCTCCAGCACGACGATACGGTCCATCGCCGCGATGGTGGACAGACGGTGCGCAATAGCGATGACAGTCTTGCCCTGCATCACGCCATAGAGCGCTTCCTGAATCGCCGCCTCGACCTCGCTGTCCAGCGCCGATGTCGCCTCGTCCAGAATCAGGATCGGCGCGTCTTTCAGGATGACGCGCGCCAGCCCGATCCGCTGCCGCTGCCCGCCCGAAAGCTTCACCCCCCGCTCGCCGACATGCGCGTCATAGCCCTTGCGGCCTTCGGGGTCTTCCAGCGTCAGGATGAACTCATGCGCCTCGGCCCGGCGGGCGGCGGCAATCATATCCTCCTCGGTCGCCTCGGGGCGGCCATACAGGATATTTTCCCGTACACTCCGGTGCAAAAGGCTCGAATCCTGCTGAACCATGCCGATCTCGCGGCGCAGGCTGTCTTGTGTGACCTGCGAGATATCCTGCCCGTCGATCAGGATGCGCCCCTGCTCGCAATCGTAGAACCGCAGCATCAGCTTCACCAGTGTGGACTTGCCCGCGCCGGACCTGCCGACAACGCCAATCCGCTCACCCGGCCTCAGGGTCAGGTTAACATCACGCAGGCCGCCCGAACCGCGCCCATAGTGATGGGACACACCTTCCAGCCGGATCTCGCCTCTGGTCAGGTACAGGGGCCTTGCCTCGCGGGCATCGACCAGACCGATGGGCTGGGTGATCGTCTCCATCCCCTCCTGCACCACACCCAGCGCCTGCACCAGCGAGGTGGTCGCCCACATGATCCAGTAGGTCATGTTATTGAGCCGCAACACCAGCGCAGTCGCCGCCGCCACGGTGCCAACGCTCGCCTGCCCCTGATACCACAGGACCAGCGCCCAGCCGGTAACAGCCACGATCAGCCCGCCGTTGAGGCCGGTCAGCGCAAGGTCCATCTTGGTGATAACCCGCATTTCCTTCTGGAATGTGGATCGTGCATGCTCGATGGCATCAGTCGCATGCCGCATTTCCAGATCGTGATGCGCGAACAGCTTTACCGAATGGATATTGGTATATGCATCCACCACACGCCCGGTGATGGCCGACCGCGCATCGGAACTGGCCTTCGAGGCAGGCCCGGCGCGCCGCAGCGTCCAGCGCACCAGCGCCGCATAAAGCGCAAACCAGACCAGAAGCGGCAGCACCAGACGCGGGTCGGCATCGGCCAGCATGATACCTGCACCGACAATGGTAACACTGGCAAAAGCCACGGCATCAAAGGTCTGGAACACTGCATCCCCCGCCGCCGGGGGCGTCTGCATCACCCGGTTGGCAATGCGACCCGCGAAATCGCTTTCAAACCAGCCGACAGGCTGGCGCAGCACATGATCATGCGCGCGAAAGCGGATCATCGTTCCGAAATTCGGCAGGATGGTGTTGTGCAGCAGCGCCACATTCGACACCAGCAACAGCGGCCGAAGGATCAGTACGGCAAGACCGACCGCGATGATCTCGGTTCCATGGCCATTCCAGACCTCGGCAGGGCTGGCCGTGGCCAGCAAGTCGACCAGACGCCCCACATACCAGATCAGCGCCACATCCGACCCTGCTGCAAGCACCGAAAGCAGCGCTGTTACCGCGAAAACGCCGCGGAATGGCCGGACGTATTCCCTCAGGAAGGGCCAAAGCCTGCGGGGCGGGGCATCGCTGCGCGCATAGGATTGATAAGGGTCAACAAGCCCTTCAAAAAACCAGAACATGGGGAAACTGCCTCAAAACAGGTCGGAGGTAAGATATAGGCCTTTCTGCCGGAAAGGAAAACCGCCCTTGGGGCAGATGACAAGGGACGGTTTACGGGGTCAGGCCGACACTCGTGAACGCCTCGACAATCCGCTCGGCCCCCCAGATGCTGACCTCTGACGGTGCCGCCCCGGGAGCGGGGATATTCACCCCTTCACCCGCGCCGATCTGCCGGGTTTGCCCCGCAGCCATGGCCTCAACCCGGCCGCGCTGAACGAAAATCCCGAAAACGCCCCGGCTCGGCCCCGCGTAGAACCGCGTTCCGCGCACGCCGATACGGGCGAAGGTGCTTTGCACTTCAAGGTCCAGCGGCGCCAGCGTATCGGGCCGGTCGAAGACCATGGCCCCGCCAATCGTGATCGTCCCCCCCAGATCGGCCGCAAAGCGATCAAGCGTAAACCGCGCTTCGGGGCCAAGGTTGATCCGTGTCGCGGTAAACAGCTCCAGCGCAGCAAGGCTTGCGGCACCCGTGCTGACGGTATCGCCTTCATGCAGCGGATCGTCAGGGTGCAACGCCTGTTCCGCATTTCCGCGCGACAGAATGGCCTGCCCGGTCAGCGCCAGCGTGACACCGACAGGCGCCTGCGCAAAACCACGCGTCGCCAGCAAGAGGGCTGGCGCGGCAAGAAAAAGGCGGCGAGTGGCAGGCATGGCTCTGTCCTCACGTTTGGCCAGAGCCTCAGCCTAGCAGGCGTATTCCCGCCCCGGAACCGATTTCTGGTCGGTCGCGCAGCGGCCTGTTCCACGGGAAACAGGCTCAGACCAAACCGGCCAGATGCAGCAGCACCCCGGCCACCGCCATGATGCCAAGCGTGGTGCCGATGCCAACACCCCGCCAGAAGATCAGGCCCAGCGCCAGCAGGGTCAGGGCGGCGAACGACGGCACGAAGCTGACCAGCACCGGCAGAGTCAACCGGACGGGCCCGGCCTGCCAGAGCATGACGTCCCCGAAGAGGCTGTGCAGAGCAAACCAGAGGGCGAGATTCAGAATGACGCCGACCACCGCCGCCGTCACCATGGACAGTGCAGCCGCAGGCGCCACACTGCCGCGCAACCTTTCCATCCAGGGGGCACAAAGGAAGATCCAGGCGAAACAGGGGGCAAAGGTCACCCAGGTTGCAAGCAGGCCGCCCAGCGTCCCCGCCAGAAGCGGCGGCAAACCACCTGCATCGCGGAAGGCGGCGAGAAAGCCCACGAATTGCAGCACCATGATCAGCGGCCCCGGCGTGGTTTCTGCCAGCCCCAGACCGTCCAGCATTTCCCCCGGGCGCAGCCATCCCTGCACCGCCACAGCCTCCTGGGCGACCCAGGCCAGCGCCGCATAGGCACCGCCGAACGTGACCACCGCCATCTGCGAAAAGAAGCGCGCAATCACATCGAAAACCGTGCCGGGGACAAAAAGCGCAAGCAGGGCCACCGGAACCAGCCATGCCAGCAAGGCCAGACATCCCGCGAACAACGCTCCGGTCATCGGGGGCGTCTTCAACCCGTCTTCATCCGGTTCCCCCTTCCGGCTCTGCCCCCCGCGCCCGGCGAGCAGGCCTATCAGTGCCGCACCAATCACAATGACCGGAAAGGGCACGTCCAGAACGAAGATCGACAGGAACGAGACCACCGCGACAATGCGCGCCAGCCAGCCACCCAACGCCCGCCGTCCCAGACGCATGACCGCTTGCAGCACGATGGCCAACACACCGGCCTTCAGCCCGAAAAATATGGCAGCCACCAGCGGCGCCTCGCCATGCAGGGCATAAAGCCAGCTGAGCGCCATGATTGACAGCAGACCGGGAAGGATGAACAGCCCGCCCGCAATCAGCCCGCCGCGCGTACCATTCAATAGCCAGCCCAGATAGGTGGCAAGCTGTTGCGCCTCAGGTCCTGGCAGCAACATGCAGAAATTCAGGGCATGCAGAAAACGTCGCTCGCCGATCCAGCGTTTCTCCTCGACCAGAATACGGTGCATCACCGCAATCTGGCCCGCCGGGCCGCCAAAACTCAGCGCGGCGATGCGCGCCCATGTCTTGGCGGCCTCGGACGGTGCAGGAGGGTTCGGTTCGGAGCCTGTCATGGCGCCCAGTCCCATCACAGCGCAAGACAGGCTGCAAGCCGACGGAAACTTGCCGCGATCCCCTCGGGCGAATCCTCCGCCAGAAAACCGTCCAGCGCGGGCCAGACCCTGATCGCCCGGTCCACCACCGGATCGGACCCTTTGCTGTAGAGACCCGCCTGAATCATCATCTCGGCGCGGTCATACGCCCCCAGCAGGCGCCTCACCTCACCGATCAGCGCATTTTCCTCCGCATTGGCGGCGTCGGGCAGGCTGCGCGACACGGATCGCAGCAGGTCGATCGCCGGAAATCGTCCACGCTCGGCAATCCGCCGGTCCATGACCACATGACCATCCAGTACACCGCGCAGGATATCGGCCACCGGCTCTTCCATATCAGACCCGGCAACCAGCACGGACAGGACCGCCGTGATATCCCCCGCCTCCTGCGGTCCCGGCCCCGCCCTTTCGGCCAAAGACATGATCATATGTGCAACGGACGGCGGGTAGCCCCGCAGATCTCCGCCCTCGCCGGAGGCAAGCGCGACCTCGCGATGCGCCTCCGCGAAGCGGGTGATCGAATCGGCCAGAAACAATACATGGCGCCCCTGATCGCGGAAATGTTCCGCGACAGACATCGCCGCCCAGGCACAGCGGCGGCGGGCCAGCGGTGACTGGTCCGACGTCGCGGCCACTACGACCGACCGCGTCATGCCCTGCGGACCGAGCACCTTCTCGGTGAAATCCCGCAGTTCGCGCCCGCGCTCACCAATCAGCGCAATGACAACGACATCCGCCTCCACCCCCCGAGCGAATTTCGCCAGCAGCGAGGATTTGCCGACCCCGGAGCCCGCGAAAAGCCCAATTCTCTGCCCGCGCACCAGCGGCAGAAGCGTGTCGAAGGCCGCTGTTCCGGTGCGTAATCGCCCGCCCAGAGGACGACGCTGCGCGGCGGCAGGCGCGGCGGCGCGCAGCGGCCGCGAAACCGGGCCGCGAAACAACGGGCGGCCATCCAGCGGCAGGCCGTAAGGATCGACGATACGCCCGATCCAACTGTCGTCCGGCGCGATGGTTGCCGGACCGACGAGATCCACCGGATCGCCGATCCGGATGCCCTCTGGCGGGTTGTCGGGCAGGATCGTTGCCCCCTCGCGCGAAAGGCGGATCACTTCGCCGTAGCCTCTGCCAATGCCCACACGATCCCCAAGACCGGCACAGCCTGCCAGCCCGCTCACCGCCAGCGTGCCGCGCCCGATCTCGGTGATGCGGCCGATCCGGCGCACGGGCGCAATCGCCGCGATTTCGGCTTGCAAGGCATCAAAGAGGCCGGCCATGATATTCTCCCTTTGTTCGCCGCTTACCGTTTCTAAAGGAATCACCCTTAAGCCTTGATGAAGGTTGTCGAGGGAGAAGCCCCGATGTTCGAAAAACTTGAACTTGTCAGAATGGCGCAGGCGATGGCAGTGCATGCTGGCGCGCGGCAGGCCGAAATCGCACGCAATGTGGCAAATGCCGATACGCCGGGCTTCAAGGCGCGGGATCTGCCGCCTTTTGCCGAGGTTTATGACGCATCACAGGATGCTCTGCGCCGGACCCGCCCCGGTCACCTGTTGTCCGGAGAAACCGATGGCCCTGCCCCCGTCCTCCGCACGCAAAGGGGAGCAGCCGCACCGAACGGCAATACTGTCTCGCTGGAAACCGAGATGGTGAAGTCGGTCGAGGTCGGACAGCAGCACGAGATGGCGCTGGGGATCTATCGCAGCGCCGCCAGCGTCCTGCGAACCAGCCTGGGGCGGAGATAGGCCATGTCAGATCTGCTCAACGCCCTGTCGCAGGCCGCCTCCGGGATGCAGGCACAGGCTGCCAGATTGCGGCATGTATCTGAAAACATGGCCAATGTTGATACGCCCGGCTATCATCGCAAGCTGATCAGTTTTCGCGAAATCGCGGATGGATCGGGGGTGGAACCGGGGCCTGTCCGCCTGGATCGCAGCGCACTGAACCGTATCTATGCGCCAGGGCACCCGCTTGCCGACGAGACCGGGCACTACGATGGCTCCAACGTCGATCTGGTGGTCGAGGTGGCCGACGCCCGCGAGGCACAGCGCAGCTACGAAGCCAATCTGAAACTTTTCGATCAGGCGCGCCGCATGACGCAAAGCCTGTTTGATCTTTTGCGCAAATAAGGAGGTCCAGAATGGACATGAACCCCGCTTCGGCCGCCCGCAGCTATGGCCTTGCCCGCCCGGTGGTCGCCGTCCCCCCTGACGCCGGACAGACCGATGGACTTGTTGCCGCGGCGCAGGAGTTTGAACAGATCCTCTCGCAGGGCGAGGCAACTGCCCGCGCGGCCATGACCGGCAACGCCGATCCGCATGCGCTGGTTCAGGCGCTTTTCGCCAGCGAACTGGCAGTGGAAACCGCCGTCACCGTGCGCGACAAAGTGGTCGAGGCCTATCAGGAAATCCTGAGGATGCCGGTATGACCGCTGATCAGGTCTTTGATCTGCTGCGTCAGGCACTCTGGATCGCGGTCAGGGTTTCTGCCCCGCTTCTTGCCGTCGCGCTGATTGCGGGCCTTGCCATCGGCCTGTTGCAGGCCCTGACCTCGGTGCAGGAAATGACACTGACGTTCGTGCCCAAGGTCGGCGCCATGCTGATCGTCTTCTGGGTCTCGATGAGCTTCATGACCGCGACGCTGGTGGGCTTCTTCACCGACCGCATCATCCCGCAGATCGCCGGAGGCTGACCATGGATGCCTCTGGCTATACCACGCTGACACGGCAGAACGGCCTGCTGCACGAATTGCAGGTCATCGCCAACAATATCGCCAACAGTTCAACCACCGGCTTCCGGCGCGAGGGCGTGGTTTTTGCGGAGTATGTGAAGGCGCTTGACGATGCACCGTCGCTGTCCATGGCCCATGCTTCGGCCCACAATGTGGATCTGAGCCGCGGAGAGATGCAACAGACCGGCGGGACATTCGATTTTGCGGTCGACGGGGATGGCTTTTTCCAGATCGAGACGCCGCAGGGAAACCGGCTGACCCGCGCCGGACATTTCACGCCCTCCGCCACCGGCGAACTGGTGAACGCGGAAGGCTACCGCCTGCTGGACGAGGCCGGAGGGCCAGTTTTCGTACCGGCTGATGCCGGTCAGATCGCACTGTCGGAAGATGGCACGCTCTCGACCATTCAGGGACCGCTGGCCCGGATCGGTCTGTGGCAGCCCCAAAACGCCACCGCACTACGCCACGAGGGCGGCACACTGTTTTCGGTCGAGGGAGAAATCCTGCCGATGCAGGGGGGCAGGATGCACCAGGGCAGTCTTGAGGGCAGCAACGTCAACACCTTTTCAGAGATCGCCCGGATGATGGAAGTCCAGCGTGCCTATGAGCTGGGCCAAAGCTTCCTCGACCGTGAGGACGAGCGGATGCAGACGGCGATACGAACACTCGGAGGATGAAATGAAGGCGCTTCAGATCGCGGCGAGCGGCATGGCGGCACAACAGATGCGCGTCGATGTCGTGTCAAACAATCTCGCGAACATGTCGACAACCGCCTACAACGCCCGGCGGGCTGAATTTGCAGATCTGCAATACGAACAGATCGCCAGGCCCGGCACGATTTCGGCCGAGAATGGTGCGATGCTGCCAACCGGCGTGCAGATGGGCATGGGTGTGCGTCCGGCCGCTATTTCGGTGGTGCTGTCGCAGGGCACGCTGAGCCAGACCAATGGCGACCTTGACCTGGCCATCGAAGGGCGCGGGTATCTGGAGGTAACGTTACCCTCCGGCGGCACTGCCTATACCCGCGATGGCGGGCTGAAACGCACGGCCGACGGGCTGATCGTCACCTCCGAAGGTCACGAAGTTGCGCCAGGCATCACCATACCCGCTGATGCCCGCAGCCTGACCATCAATGCACAAGGCGAGGTTTATGCCTATTTTGCCAATCAGGTGCAGCCGCAGCTTCTTGGCCAGATCACCCTCGCCGGTTTCACCAACGAGAAGGGGTTGGAGGCGATCGGCGGCAATCTTTACCTTGAAACGGCTGCATCCGGGCCGGCGCAAAGCGGCACACCAGGCAGTGACGGGCTGGGCAGCCTGCGGCAGGGTTACCTTGAGGAAAGCTCGGTCGATGCGGTGCGCGAGGTTACCGAACTCATCAAGGCCCAGCGCGGATACGAGCTGAATGCCAAGGTGATCACCGCTGCCGACCAGATGCTGGCTGCCACGACACAGGTGCGCTGATGCGATGGCTGATGCTTGCCCTGCTGCCGCTGCCCGCGCTGGCCGATACGCTGGTCGCAACCCGGACCATTCGCGCGCTGGACATCCTGACCGACGCCGATGTGATGCAGGTTTCCGGCGGCAAGGGCTTCGATGATCCGCTTCAGGTGGTAGGGATGGAGGCGCGCGTGGCGATCTATGCCAACCGTCCGATCCGGCCCGAAGATATCGGCCCCCCCGCCCTGATCGAACGCAACCAGATCGTGACGCTGCGCTATACCACCGGCCCCCTGCACATCCTGACCGAAGGCCGCGCACTGACGCGGGCCGGGGTGGGCGAAACGGTGCGGGTCATGAACCTGTCGTCCCGCAGCACCGTTACCGGCCGCGTCAGTTCGGATGGCACCGTCATCACCAGCCCCCAACCCTGAGGAGCGCCATGTATCGCCTGATCCTTCTGACCCTGTGCCTGAGCGCCTGCTCGCGACTGACAGAGGTTGGAAAAAGCCCGGATTTCTCACCACTGGAAGGCAGCTACCAGCATCATGCAATGTATTCGACACCACTGCCACATGACATCCCGCCCGCAACTCCTGCGGATGCGTCGTCGCTGTGGTCAGCGAACCGCGAGTCGCTGTTCGGCGAGCGTCGGGCTGCGCGGCGTGGCGACATCCTGACCGTTGTTATCGAAATCGACGACAAGGCCGAGATGTCGAATACATCTGGCCGCAGCCGCGCGGGAAATGACTCGATGGGCATACCATCCCTGTTCGGCATTCCCGAGCGCCTGAACGAGAAATTGCCTGAGGGCGCCAGCATGGCCGACGCGGTCGAAACCCGCTCCAGCTCTGCCTATCAGGGCCAGGGATCGGTGTCGCGCAAGGAAAAGCTCACCCTGAGGGTTGCCGCCACGGTGGTCGAAGAACTTGCGAATGGCGTATTGCGGATCGAAGGCCAGCAGGAGGTCCGGGTCAATTACGAGCTGCGCGAGCTGATCGTGACCGGCTACGTCCGGCCAGCAGATATCTCGCGCCAGAACGAGATCACCTATGACAAGATCGCGGGCGCCCGGATTTCCTATGGTGGGCGCGGCCAGATCACCGATGTGCAGCAGCCGCGCTATGGCCAGCAGATCGCCGATGTCCTCTTGCCGCTCTGATCGCCATGAAACGCCTGATCCCCCCCCTTATCCTCGCGCTTGTCGGCCTGTTCGGCGGCCTTGCCGGCGGCTATTTCCTGCGGCCGACCGAAGCTCCGCCGCAAGAGGCCGGGCAGGATGTGGCGGCAGATGCGTCACATGATGCGCCCGCCCCGGCAGAGGAGCACGGGTCGGAAGAGGGCAATACCGGGCCTGAATATGTGAAGCTGAGCAACCAGTTCATCGTGCCGATTGTCGAAGATGGCCGCATCAGCTCGGTCGTGGTGCTGTTTCTCAGCCTGGAGACCACGGCGGGTGCACAGGAAACCGTCTTTGCACGCGAGCCGAAGCTGCGCGACAGTTTCCTGCAAATCCTGTTCGATCATGCCAACAGCGGCGGCTTTCGGGGCACTTTCACCGAAGGCACCAGCCTTGCGCCGCTGCGCCGGGCCCTGCTGGAGTCGGCGCGCACCATCCTGCCCGGCATTGTCAGCGATGTGCTGATCACTGATATCACCCGACAGGATGCCTGAAGCAAAAGGCCCCGGACATCGCCGGGGCCCTTCAGTAAGTCAGCCTTCGGAGGCTTCTTCCTTTTCCTTCTTCTCGGGCACGATTTCTGCCCCCGTCTCCTGGTCGACCATCTTCATGCCAAGGCGCACCTTGCCACGGTCGTCGAAGCCCAGAAGCTTGACCTTCACTTCCTGACCTTCCTTCAGAACCTCGTTCGGGTGGTTCAGGCGCTTATTGGCGATCTGCGACACATGGACCAGACCGTCTCGCTTGCCGAAGAAGTTCACGAAGGCGCCGAAATCGACCAGCTTCACGACCTTGCCGGTGTAGATCTGGCCTTCTTCCGGCTCTGCCACGATCGACCAGATCATGTCATAGGCCTTCTTGATGGCATCGGCCGACGAGGACGCAATCTTGATGACGCCGTCGTCATTGATGTCGACCTTGGCGCCCGAGGTTTCCACGATCTCGCGGATCACCTTGCCACCCGAACCAATCACTTCGCGAATCTTGTCGGTGGGGATTGAGAGGGTCTCGATCTTCGGGGCGTATTCGCTGAAGCCCTGCGGGGCCGACAGCGCCTTGTTCATCTCGCCCAGAATGTGCATCCGGCCGTCCTTGGCCTGCGCCAGGGCCTGCTCCATGATCTCGGGCGTGATGCCCGCGACCTTGATGTCCATTTGCAGCGAGGTGATGCCAGATTCGGTGCCTGCAACCTTGAAGTCCATGTCACCGAGGTGATCCTCGTCGCCGAGGATGTCGGTCAGCACGGCCCATTTGCCGTCATCTTCCAGAATGAGGCCCATGGCCACACCAGCGACCGGCGCTTTCAGCGGCACGCCCGCATCCATCATCGACAGCGAGCCACCACAAACCGAAGCCATCGAGGAGGAGCCGTTCGATTCGGTGATCTCCGACACCACGCGGATGGTGTAGGGGAAATCGGTCGGCGCCGGCAGCACGGCTTGCAGTGCACGCCATGCCAGCTTGCCGTGACCGATCTCGCGGCGACCAGGCGAGCCGACGCGGCCCACTTCACCAACCGAATAGGGCGGGAAGTTATAGTGCAGCAGGAAGTTGGAACGGTAGTTGCCGTTCAGTGCGTCGATGATCTGTTCATCCTCGCCTGTACCCAGCGTGGTGACGACCAGACCTTGTGTTTCACCGCGGGTGAACAGGGCTGACCCATGGGCGCGCGGCAGGATGCCGGTTTCCGACACGATCGGACGCACGGTCCTGGTGTCGCGGCCGTCGATCCGGGCGCCACCGTTGATGATGTCGCCGCGCAGGATCGCGCTTTCAAGCTTCTTGATCGCCGAGCCGAGGTTGATGTCGGCCTGGTCTTCCTCCGACAGCGACGCGGTGATCGCGGCGACAGCGGCGGAAATGGCGTTGGTACGTTCCTGCTTGTCCTTCAGCGCGAAGGCGGCGCGCATCTGCGCCTCGCCAGCGGCTTTCACTTTGCCGTAGAGTTCTGCAATGTCCGGCGGCGAGAAATCGAAGGGCTCTTTCGCGGCGGTTTCAGCCAGCGAGATGATCAGGTCGATTACCGGCTGCATCGCCTCGTGACCGAACTTCACGGCGCCCAGCATTTCTTCTTCGGACAACTCGTAAGCTTCCGATTCCACCATCATCACGGCGGTCTTGGTGCCCGCGACCACGAGGTCCAGACGCTGCTCCGGCTTGGTGCGGAGCTGGGTCATGTCGTCCATCGCCGGGTTCAGCACATATTTGCCATCGACGAAGCCAACGCGCGCGGCGCCGATCGGACCCATGAAGGGCACGCCAGACAGGGTCAGCGCGGCGGAGGCCGCGATCATCGCCACGATATCGGGGTCATTCACGAGGTCACAGGACAGAACGGTTGCCATGACCAGCACTTCGTTCTTGAAGCCTTCGACGAACAGCGGGCGGCACGGGCGGTCGATCAGACGGGAAACCAGCGTCTCTTTTTCGGACGGCCGGGCCTCACGTTTGAAGAAGCCGCCGGGGATCTTGCCGGCGGCGTAATATTTTTCCTGGTAGTGAACGGTCAGGGGGAAGAAGTCTTGACCGGGCTTCGCCTTCTTGGCGAAGGTCACGTTCGCCATGACGCTGGTTTCGCCCAGCGTCGCGATGACCGAACCATCGGCCTGGCGCGCAACCTTCCCGGTTTCCAGCGTGAGCGTTTCATCGCCCCACTGGATCGACTTTTTCGTGATATTGAACATCTGTCATCCTATCCTGGGAGCTCTCCCGGGCGCATCCCGGGTCTCCCGATGTCTGGCGGCCCCATTGCCGCCGCCCCCAATCCTCATGCATGCGGCCCGGGGCATGGCCTCACGTCTCAGATGGGCGCCCGCATAGCGCAAAACCAGCGGTTTGGGAAGCGTTCGTTCTTGCCACGCGGCAAGAGCCGCACTGCAGCACGGCAAATATACGCTGTCAGGCGATTTACTTCGGGCTGCGCTTGGCCAGAATCCGCTGAAGCGTGCGGCGGTGCATGTTCAGCCGCCGCGCAGTTTCCGAGACATTGCGGTCGCACATCTCATAGACGCGCTGGATATGTTCCCACCGCACGCGGTCGGCGGACATCGGGTTTTCCGGCGGCGAGGGCAACAGATCACCCCGCGCCAGAAGGGCATTGGTGACCTCATTCGCGTCGGCGGGTTTGGCCAGGTAATCAGTGGCACCGATCTTCACCGCAGCGACTGCGGTGGCAATGGCTCCATAACCCGTCAGCACGACGATCCGGCAATCGGGGCGACGTTCACGCAGCGCCTCGACCACATCGAGGCCATTGCCGTCTTCCAGGCGCAGATCGACCACGGCGAAAGCGGGCGGGCGGCTTTGCGCGATGGCCTTCCCTTCCGCGACCGTTTCGGCGGTTTCGGGGATGAAGCCGCGCTTTTCCATCGCCTTGGCAAGGCGTTTCACGAAGGATTCGTCGTCATCCACCAGAAGAAGCGAACGGTCCGGCCCGATTTCGGCGCTCAGATCCTCTGCCATGGCGATGCTCTCCGTCGTGAAAATCCTGCCGACCCTAGGGCGAATTCACCGGAAGGTCAATTTTGCCCGGCAGCTTTTGCCGCATCGACAAAACAGGCAACACTGTCGGCCATCTGCTCGGGCGTTGCCTCGCGTTTGTAGAATTCGGCAAAGCCGCTGCCCGGCAGCATCAGATAGGTGAAGGTCGAGTGATCGACGAGATAGAATTCGTCCTCGGCCTCCTGTTTTTTGAAATAGGTCTTGTAGGCCAGCGAAGCCGCCTTCACTTGTTCGGCCGAGCCGGTCAGACCGATCATGCGGGGATGCAGGTTGGCCGCGAAATCCTTCACCACTTCGGGCGTATCTCGCTCCGGGTCAATCGAGATGAACACCGGCTGCACGTCATAGCCACGGTCCACCAGCAGGTCGATTGCCTCCGCGTTACGGGCATTGTCGAAGGGGCAGACGTCCGGGCAGAACGTGTAGCCGAAATAGACCAGCGAGGGTTTGGTGAGAACATCCTTGTCGGTTACCGTGCGGCCATCGCCATCGACCAGCGTGAAGGGGCCGCCGATCTCGCCGCCGCCAACTGCTCCGGCACGGCATTGCGCGAACGCATCGGACGCCTTGTTCGACATGATCCACAGCGCACTGCCGCCAACCAGACCGACGACCACCGCCACCGCGAGACCTGCATAGAGCTTTGACATGGCTTTCCCCTTTCTTGCGTGGCGCATTGATCCCGCATCATGAGACTTTTAACAATGCCAAAACACCCTTCTGCGACAGCAAGGACCATGGCCGCATTGCCCCTTTCCCCGGACGAACCGCCCCTGCCCGGCACTCAGGCCCCCGGAGACCTGCTGCGCCTGGGCACGCTGAACCTGTTGCGCTGGATCGCGATTGGCGGCCAGATCATCGCGCTTCTCGCCGCGCAGTTCTGGCTGGAAATCCGGCTGCCGCTGGGGCTTTGCCTGCTGGTGGTGGGCGCGTCCGTTATCGTCAACCTGATCTCGGTCTTCATCTTCCCCGAAAGCACCCGCCTCACCGAACGGCAGGTATTCTTCACCCTGCTGTTCGACCTGACGCAGCTCGCTACCCTGCTGATGCTGACAGGCGGGCTGACCAACCCTTTCGCCCTGTTGTTTCTGGCGCCGGTCACGATTTCCGCAACAGCGCTGGAGGGACGGGCGACGCTGGTTCTGGGCACGGTGGCACTGGTTCTGGTCTCTGTCGTTGCCCTGTTCGCCGTGCCGATGAGCATGGGGGACGGTACAATCTTTGCCCTGCCCCGGCTGTTTTCATTCGGCTTCTGGCTGGCCATCGTCATCGGCATCGTCTTCCTCGGGATCTATGCCCACCGCGTCGCAGCAGAGATTCACGCGATGCAGGATGCGTTGCTCGCAACCCAGATGGCGCTGGCACGGGCGCAGAAGCTGACTGATCTGGGCGGTGTGGTGGCGGCAGCGGCGCATGAACTGGGCACACCGCTGGCCACGATCAAGCTGGTCAGCGCCGAGTTGATGGAGGAGTTGGAAGATCACCCAGACCTGCGCGACGACGCGCAACTGATCCGCGATCAGGCAGACCGTTGCCGCGACATCCTGCGTTCCATGGGGCAGGCGGGCAAGGATGACCGGCTGATGCGGCAGGGGCCGCTGAGCCTCGTATTGCGCGAGGCCGCCGAACCGCATCTGAAGCGGGGTAAGGCGGTGCATTTCACCCTGCCTGACAGCGACCCGGTGGTTCAGCGGCAGCCCGAGATCCTGCACGGCCTGCGCAACCTGATCCAGAATGCCGTGGATTTCGCAGATGCCAATGTCTGGGTCGATGCAGAATGGCGGGGCGATCGGCTTGTCTTGCGGATTGTCGATGACGGGCCGGGCTATCCCCCGCATCTTCTGGGCCGGATGGGCGAACCCTTTCTGCGCAATCGCAAGGCCGATCCCGCGCAACGACCGGGGTATGAGGGCATGGGTCTCGGCATGTTCATCGCGAAAACCCTGCTGGAAAGGACGGGCGCCCGGCTGTCCTTCGCCAATGCACAGCCTGAGGCGATGGCAGACCGGCGCGGCGCCATTGTCGAGGTGATCTGGCCCGCCAACCGCATTCTGGCTGAAACCGGCGCCCTGGGAGAGAACCCGCTGAACAGCTGACAGGTTTTCGCGGCTTTCACCTCAGGGGCGATGACTGCAATCAAGGCCTTAACCAAGCCTTAACTATCACCCGCCAAGGTTGCGGCTGAAACCTTGTGCGAGAATTTCGATGGTGATCGACTGGGCCCTGGCCTTCATGATGCTCCTTGTGTCCATTCTGGCCGCTGTTGGGGGCCTGTTCACCATTGCGGCCCTTGATCCGCAGACCCGGCGCGGACCGCGCTCCATCTTCGCTGATACCGCAGGCGGAACCAGCTTTCTTTTCGACGGCGAAACGCTTCTGGATGCGACACCCGCCGCCCGCGCCCTGATCAGCCAAAGCCCGATCCGGGGCCCAGCCTGGCTGCGGCTCCGCTCCTATCTCGGCGCGCGGTTTGCCGATTTCGAAAGCCGTTTTGCCAATCTCGCGGAGGAAGGGTTGCTGATCCTCACCTCCTGCGACGCGAACGGAACGCCCATTCTGTTGCGGGCAGAACTGGCCGGCGGGCTGACCCGGATCAGCCTCGAAGACCCGGAGGCTCAGGCCACCGCTCCAAATCACGACGCACTGACCCGCAAGGCAACGGAGGACGAGCTGAGCCGGCTGCGCAATACGCTGGCGCTGGCCCCGATGCCGGTCTGGCGTGAAAGACCGGATGGCCAGCTTCTGTGGGCCAACGCCGCCTATCTGCACCGCGTTGCAGATGGTTTACCCCCCGGACAGGATCTGACATGGCCACTGCCGCGCCTTTTTGAGCGCACAACCGACCAACCCGGCACCGCCCTGCGTCACCGGCTGGTGCAGCAGGGGCAACCCGACAAATGGTTCGAACTTCACGCCTATCAGGACGGCGCCGAACAGTTGGTATTCGCGCTGCCAGCCGATACGCTGGTAATGGCCGAGGCATCGCTACGGGATTTCACGCAAACCCTGGTCAAAACCTTCGCCCATCTGCCGATCGGGCTGGCGATTTTCGACCGCCAGCGCCAGCTTGTGCTGTTCAATCCGGCCTTGCTGGATCTCTCAGGCCTTCAGCCCGATTTCCTCTCGATGCGCCCAACGCTGTTTGCCTTTCTGGACGCCATGCGCGACCGCGACATGATCCCGGAACCGAAGGATTATCGCACCTGGCGTCGGCAGATGGTGGCGCTGGAACAGGCGGCCTCCTCCGGCCTGTTCGAGGAAACATGGAGCCTGCCGTCCGGCCTCACCTACAAGGTGGTCGGACGCCCCCATCCCAACGGCGCGCTGGCGCTGCTGATCGAGGATATTTCAACCGAAATCGGCCGCATACGGCGATACAGGGCCGATCTGGAGCTTAGCCAGGCGGTTGTCGATTCCGTGGATCAGGCGCTTGCGGTCTTCTCCCCCGCCTCTGCGCTGGTGATGGCAAATGCGGCCTATTGCCGGTTGTGGGGCCACGATCCGGCGAGCACCGTTTCAGAAGGCAGTTTCGCGACGCTTTGTGCACACTGGCAGGGCCGAAGCGCGCCAAATCCGTTCTGGGCCGAAGCGGAAAGCTTTGCTGCGGCCCATGATTCCGACAGCGCGCCCCTGCACGGAGAAGCGCGCCTGCTGGACGGGCGTCTGGTCGAGTGCCGCATTTCGGCCCTGCCCGGCGGCGCCACGCTTGCCCGTTTTGAAATCGCCACCCGGATCGAGGATGCGACGGGCGCGATGGCAACGGAACGTCTGCGCGCCTGAGCCGGGTTGCAGCCGCAAACGCGGCGGATAAAACTGCGGGCATGAACAGCCACCCGCCCCTTACCCTTTTCCTGCCAGACGATACTGCGACAGACCGGCTGGCGCGTCGCCTTGCGACCCTTGCGCAGCCGGGCATGACCCTGCTGCTGGAGGGCGGCATCGGTGCCGGAAAAACCCATTTCTCCCGCGCCTTCATCCGCCAGCGACTTGGCGCAGAGGTCGATGTCCCCTCGCCGACCTATACGCTGGTCCAGACCTATGAAGATCCGCGGGGCGATATCTGGCACGCCGATCTTTATCGGCTTGGCCATCCCGATGAGGTTGCGGAACTGGGTCTGATCTCGGCTTTCGAGACGGCGATCTGTCTGGTCGAATGGCCAGACCGGCTTGGCGACCAAACCCCGCCCGATGCCCTCCGCATCGCGTTCCGCCCCGAAGGTGAGGGCCGCCTTGCGATGCTGGATTTCGGTAAACGCGACGATTTGCGCGGCGCTTTCATGGCTTTGGACGCATGACGGATCTGCGAAAAACCCAGGCAGAGGCCTTTCTGCAACGGGCAGGTTGGGGTGCGGCGACGCGGCGGCACCTTGCTGGTGACGCATCGGATCGCAGCTATCAGCGCCTGACGCTGAACGACAGAAGCGCGGTTTTGATGGATGCTCCACCGGGTCGGGGCGATGATCCGCGTGATTTCGCCCGTATCGCCGGGCATCTGCGCGCGCTCGGACTTTCGGCGCCCGAAGTGATGGCCAGCGACTTCGATCACGGTTTCCTGCTGCTGGAAGATCTGGGGGACGGCATCTTTGCGCGACTGGTCTCGCAAGCTCCGGCGCGGGAACCAGCGCTGTATTATGCGGCGGCAGAGGTGTTGCTGCACCTTCAGGCCGCTCCCGCACCCGAGAATCTGCCCGATCCTGGCGCGGCGGACTGGGCCCGGGCTGCCGCTTTCGCGCTGGACTGGTATCGCCATGCAATTCTGGGCGACAGCGGCGACAGAGAGCTGTTCGTGGATTGCCTGACGCGCAGCCTGCGGCGTCTTGCAGATGGCCCGCGCGTTCTTATTCTACGTGACTATCATGCGGAAAACCTGCTGTGGCTGGACGACCGCAGCGGCCTTGCACGGGTCGGGCTGCTGGATTTCCAGCTCGCCCAGATGGGGCAGCCTGCCTATGATCTGGTTTCGTTGTTGCAGGATGCCCGCCGTGACGTGGCGCCCGAAACAGAGACCGCTGTTTGTGCGACCTTTCGCAAGGCGCTGGACATTCCCGCAGACCATTTTTCCGCTACCTATGCTGCGCTGGGGGCGCAACGTGCCCTGCGCATTCTTGGCATTTTCGCACGCCTCTGCCTTGTTGCGGGCAAGCCTGCCTATCTGCGCCTGGTGCCCCGCGTCTGGGGCCAGTTGCAACGCAACCTTGCGCATCCCGAACTGACGGAACTGGCCGAGGTTTGCGCCCGGCTCCTCCCGGAACCGACCCCTGAAGCCCTTGTAAGGATCGAAGGCCAATGCCGTGCATTCCCGATGCCGTGATGCTTTTCGCTGCCGGTTTCGGCACGCGGATGGGCGCACTGACAGCCGACAGACCCAAGCCGATGATCGAAGTGGCGGGACGCCCCCTGATAGATCATGCGCTGGATCAGGCAGCGGCCATCAGGCCCCGTCAGATCGTCATTAACCTGCACTACCGCCCCGAGATGATCCGCACCCATCTTGCGGGCCGAGAGAAAATCGCATTCTCTGATGAAAGCGACGCGATCCTGGAAACCGGCGGCGGATTGCGCGCCGCCCTGCCCCAGCTCGGCCCCGGCCCGGTCTACACCCTGAACAGCGATGCAGTCTGGACCGGCGCACCCGCGCTGAGCCAGCTTGCGTCGCGGTGGGATGCCAGCCGGATGGATGCGCTGCTGCTGGTGCTGCCTGCCGAAGAGGCCACAGGCTATCGCGGCACCGGGGATTTCGTCATGGACGAAGATGGCAGGATTGTCCGCGCCAAAGGCACGCCCGGCTATGCCTATCTTGGTGCGCAAATTCTGTCTCCGAAGCATATTTCGGCCATATCAGAGACTGTTTTCTCGCTGAACCGGCTGTGGGATATCGCGATTGCCGAGGGGCGTGCCTTCGGCGTCGTGCATGATGGCGGATGGTGTGATGTCGGACGGCCAGAGGGAATTGCCGAGGCCGAGGCGCTCCTTGGGAAGGCCAGAGATGTTTGAACCCGGCCAGTCCCGCCTGTTCGCGCTGCCACCGGGTGTGGACTTTCCGGCCGAACTCGTGCGCGGCCTGCGTGACCGTCTGAAGGGCGAGCCGCCCGAGGCCATGGCCCGTGTGCAGCTTTTCGTGAATACCCAGCGCATGCGCCGACGCATCGTCGAGCTGTTTGCAGCTTCAGGCCCCGGCTTTCTGCCGCAAATACGGTTGATTACCGATCTGGGGATCGAAGCGTCGCTGGAGGGGATACCGCCCGCCGTATCGCCCCTGCGGCGTCGGCTGGAGCTGACACGGCTGATCGCCGGTCTGCTGGATTCTGCGCCCGATCTTGCCCCCCGTGCCGCCCTTTACGATCTTGCGGACAGCCTCGCCGCCCTGATGGACGAAATGCAGGGCGAAGGCGTCGCGCCCGAGACGATTGCCGCGCTGGATGTGTCGAACCATTCCGCCCATTGGACGCGGACGCAGCAATTCCTTGGCATCGTGGAACCTTTCTTCGGAACTGCGGAAGCCCCCGACCCCGAAGCCCGACAGCGCCGCACCGTCGAGGCGCTTGCAAAGCGGTGGGCTACCGATCCGCCTTCGGGGCCGGTCATCCTTGCGGGTTCAACCGGCTCGCGCGGGACCACCCTGCGATTCATGCAGGCTGTTGCGGCACTGCCGCAGGGTGCGCTCGTCCTGCCGGGGTATGATTTCGACCTGCCACTCGCCGTTTGGTCAGGAATGTCTGATGCGCTGACGGCCGAGGATCACCCGCAATACCGCTTCCGTCGCCTGATGGACGCGCTGGATGCCAGGCCCGGCGACGTGCGGCGCTGGACGGCAACAGAAGCGCCGAATCCGGCACGGAATGCGCTTGTTTCACTGTCACTGCGTCCAGCGCCGGTCACAGACCAGTGGCTGACCGAGGGGCAGATGCTGGACGATCTTGTCGCCACGACCGCCGATCTGACGTTGATCGAGGCGGAGTCTCCGCGCGACGAGGCGCTTTCCGTGGCGCTGATCTTGCGCAAGGCGGTTGAGGACGGGCGTTCGGCGGCCCTGATCACCCCGGATCGGAACCTGACACGCCGCGTTACGGCGGCACTGGATCGCTGGGGCCTTGTTCCCGATGATTCCGCTGGCAGGCCGCTCGCTCTGTCCGCCCCGGGCCGGTTGCTGCGGCATGTCGCGCGATTGCTGGGCGAAAGGATTTCCGGCGAGACGCTGCTGACCCTGCTGAAACACCCGCTGACTGCGACCGGCGGGGATCGAGGCAGCCATCTGCGGCTGACCCGGGATCTTGAGTTGCACCTGCGCCGATTTGGTCCGCCCTTCCCCGACAAAGCTATGCTGGCGCATTGGGCCGAAGCGCGGAATGATCCGCTCGCGCCCGGCTGGGTCGCCTGGATTTCCGACATCCTTGATGCTGCCGCGTCGCTTGCCGATACCTCTCTGGCCGCACGGCTGGAACATCATCTGGCAATAACAGAGACTGTTTCCCGCGGCCCCTGGGGAGTGGATACGGGCGAATTGTGGCGCGCAGCCGCCGGAGAGGCGGCACTTGCGCAGGTCGATGCCCTACGCTCCGAGGCGGATGCCGGGGGCGATTTCGCGCTGCACGATTATCGAGACCTGTTCGATGCCGTCCTGAACCGTGGAGAAGTCCGCGATGAGGTTCTGGGCCATCCCGGCCTGATGATCTGGGGCACACTGGAGGCCCGTGTTCAGGGTGCCGATCTTGTAATCCTTGGCGGGTTGAATGACGGGATCTGGCCCCAATTGCCACCTCCCGACCCCTGGCTGAACCGGAAAATGCGCAAGGATGCGGCTCTATTATTGCCAGAACGGCGTATCGGCCTAGCCGCCCATGACTATCAGCAAGCCATAGCGGCTGGTGAAGTGGTTCTGACCCGCGCCCGGCGGGACGCGGATGCGGAAACCGTCCCTTCCCGCTGGCTGAACCGCCTGACAAACCTTCTGGACGGTCTGCCGGAGCGTGGCGGCCGCGAGGGGCTCGAAGCCATGCGGGCACGCGGACAGGATTGGCTGATGCTGGCAAAACGGCTGGAGCAGCCTGCCGCCCAACTGCCTTCCGCGCATCGCCCCGCCCCCCGCCCCCCCGTTGCTGCCCGCCCGAAAGAGCTCGCGCTGACGCGGGTGGCAACGCTTATCCGCGATCCCTACGCGATCTATGCTCGCTACATCTTGCGTCTGAACAAGCTTGAGCCACTGCATCGAGAATCCGATGCGCGGCTGCGTGGTTCTATCCTGCACAAGATTCTGGAGCGGTTTGTTCGGGAGCGGCAGGCCGAAAGCATGGAGGCCGCAAGAGACCGGCTAATCAGCCTTGCCGCCGAAGTGCTGGAAACAGAGGTGCCCTGGCCAGCCGCTCGGGTTCTGTGGCTGGCTCGGATTTCGCGTGCTGCCGATTTCTTCATCAGCCACGACGGCGCGGATGGCGGGGTGCCCGTCAGTCTGGAGCAGCGTGGCCGCATCAGGCTTGATCCGCTGGATTTCGAACTGTTCGGCACACCGGACCGCATCGACCTGCTGCCGGACGGACGCCTGCACATTCTGGATTACAAGACCGGCACGCCCCCGACCCGCAAGCAGCAGGAGCAATTCGACAAACAGCTTCTTCTGGCGGCGGTCATGGCCGAACGTGGCGCTTTCAAGGAGGTCGGCCCGACCGAGGTCGCCCGGATTACCTATGTCGGACTGGGCACCAACCCGAAGCTGGAAACCACTGCCCTGACGCCTGAGGATCTGGGCAGGGTCTGGGAAGACCTCCATCGCCTTGTCCGGCGCTATCAGAGCCACCAAACGGGCTATACCGCCAGACGGGCGGTTTTTGCCAGCCGGTTTCCCGGCGACTATGACCATCTCGCCCGTTTCGGGGAATGGGACATGACCGACAGCGCGACGCCGGAGGATGTGGAATGACTCGCAACGCCGCCAGTGAACGGCAGGTGCAGGCCGCAGATCCCGGTTATTCGACCTGGCTTTCCGCCAATGCGGGATCGGGCAAGACCCGCGTCCTGACTGACCGTGTGGCGCGGCTGCTGCTTTCCGGGGTCGAGCCCGGCCGCATCCTGTGCCTGACCTATACCAAGGCCGCCGCGTCAGAGATGCAGAACCGGCTGTTTCAGCGGCTGGGCGAATGGGCGATGAAGCCCGACCTTGACCTGCGGGAGGCGCTGCTGAACCTTGGCGCCATCGCGCCCGTTTCACGTGAAACACTGGCCGAGGCGCGGCGCCTGTTCGCCCGTGCCATTGAGACCCCCGGTGGCTTGCGCATCCAGACCATCCACAGCTTCTGCGCCAGCCTGTTGCGTCGCTTTCCGCTGGAGGCGGGGGTTTCGCCGCAATTCACCGAGATGGACGAGCGTGCCGCCAAACTGCTGCGCGAAGATATTGTCGCGGACCTTGCTTCTGGATCAAAGTCCGATGTGATTGCAGCATTGGCAGCGATCTATACGGGCGAGGACTTTTCGGCGCTTACCGCCGAAATCGCCCGCCACTCCGATGCACTGTCGCCCCCGCTGGACGCGGCAGGGTGCCTGACACTTTTTGGTCTGCCACCCGGTTTTACCGCCATAGACCTGCTGGACGAGGTCTTTCTTGGTGGGGAAGCCGGCCTTCTGTCGGACACCGCCGACATTCTTATGACAGGTTCCACCAAGGATCAGCAGGCAGGGGCCAAACTTGCCGCCCTGCGTGGCGCGCGGCAGGATCTGACCATGCTTGCCGCTCTGGAAGAGGTGTTGCTGTTCAGTGGCAACGTGAAGGAGGAAAGCAAACGCTTCACCGCCAAGGGCGACCAGCTTGCCACCAAGGCCACGCAACCCAAACTTGCAGCCCTGTCACCGGCCCTGCATGCCCTGATGCTCAGGGTAGAGGCTGCGCGACCAAGGCGATTGGCCCTCGCCGCAGCGGATCGGACTGCGCGACTGCACTCTTTCGCCGCAGCGTTTTTGCCCGCCTATGCGCATCGCAAGGCCTTGCGCGGTGCGCTTGATTTCGACGATCTGATTTCACGCGCAAAGGGCCTGCTGACGGACCCCACGGTAGCGCAATGGGTGTTGTTCCGGCTGGATGGGGGCATTGACCACATTCTCGTCGATGAAGCGCAGGACACCTCGCCAGATCAATGGAAGGTGATCGAACTTCTGGCACAGGAGTTTACGGCCGGAACCGGGGCGCGGGAGATCGAGCGCACAATCTTCGTCGTCGGAGACCAAAAGCAATCCATCTATTCCTTCCAGGGGGCCGATGTGACTGCCTTCGCGGAAATGCGTGAGGCTTTCGCAGGGCGCTTGAAAGCGATTGATGCCCCTTTCAACGCGCTGGAGCTGGAATATTCCTTCCGTTCGTCGCAGGCGATCCTGCGACTCGTGGACCAGACCTTTCCGCCAGACCTGCACCCCGACCTCGGTGGCCCCTCGCATCACATCGCCTTCCGCGACGCCATGCCTGGCCGGGTCGAGATCTGGCCCCCCTTTGAGCCGGCTGACACACCTGAGGACGGCGATTGGGCGGACCCCGTCGATCTGGTCACCGGCGAGCACCATAACGCAATCCTCGCGCGGCAGATCGCCGACCGCATTGGGGAAATCCTCGGCAATGGCACGATGATACCTGATGCGAAGGGGGCGCGACCTGTGCATGCGGGGGATTTCCTGATCCTCGTGCGCCGCCGTTCGCCACTGTTTGCAGAGATCATCCGCGCCTGTAAAGCCGCGAAACTGCCCATCGCCGGGGCCGACCGGCTGCATCTTGGTGGTGAAATCGCGGTAAAAGACCTGACCGCGCTTCTGGCCTTTCTGGCGACGCCCGAGGATGATCTGGCGCTGGCCGAACTATTGCGCTCTCCTCTGTGCGGCTGGAGCGAGCAGCAACTCTACGCTCTGGCACAACCTCGAAAAGGCTACCTGTGGGAAGCCCTTCGGGCGCAGACAGAGACATTTCCCGACTTGCTTGCCATGCTGCATGATCTGCGTGATCAGGCCGACTTCCTGCGCCCGTTCGATCTGATTGAACGCGCGCTGACCCGGCACGACGGGCGGCGGCGCTTGCTGGCCCGGCTGGGTGAGGAAGCTGAGGACGGGATTGACGAGCTGCTTTCCCAGGCGCTTGCCTATGAACGCAACGATGTACCCAGCCTCACCGGCTTTCTGACCTGGCTTCAGACCGATGATATCGAGGTGAAACGCCAGATGGATTCGGGGGGCCGGAAAATCCGGGTGATGACGGTTCATGGCTCCAAGGGCCTGGAGGCCCCGATCGTGATCTTGCCCGATACCGCAGACATGACCGCGAATGACCGGGATGAGCTGTTTCGGATGCATGACACGGCGGTCTGGCGCACCCCGGCGGATGCCAGCCCCGCCGAAATTTCCCGCATCCGCGCCGAGCGTGCCCGGCGCAGCCGGGCTGAGGAAATGCGCCTGCTCTACGTCGCCATGACCCGCGCACAGTCCTGGCTGATCGTGGCGGCCGCTGGCAAACTGGCCTCGCAAAGCGGAAAGGCCGACAGCGACAAGCCACCCGCATGGTACGATCTGATCCGCACCGGGGCGGAGAAAAGCGGTGCGGTTCCGTCGGTGAAGGGTCGACTGGTGCATGAGTTTGGAGTTTGGCCCAAACCGCAGGACAACCCGACGACGGAGGCCCCCCCGGAAACACCGCAGCCTCTGCCTGCCTGGGCTTTACAACCTGCGGCGCCTGCCCTGCGCCCGGCACAGATGCTGAACCCCAGCAATCTTGGCGGAGCCAAGGTTCTTGCGGGCGATTACGAGGGCGAAAACCCGGATGCGAAGGCGCGCGGCACTCTGCTGCACGGATTGTTCGAACACCTTCCAGGTCTGACCGCAGAACGTCAGACCCGGCTTGCCGAAATATTGATCCCCGATCCCGTCCTTCGGGCAGAACTGCTTTTCGAAGCGCGGTCGGTCATTGACAGGCCCGAATTTCAGCAGATTTTCGCGCCATCAACGCTGCGCGAAGTCTCTGTCGTTGCAGAATTTCAGGGCCAGCCGCTTGCCGGTGCGATTGATCGGCTGATCGTTCTGCCGAGCCGGGTTATCGCCGTGGATTTCAAATCCAATGCAATCGTACCGGAAACACCGCAAGAGATACCCGAGGGCCTGATACGCCAGATGCGCGCCTATCGCGCCGCATTAACGCAAATCTACCCCGGTCGACAGATCGAGACTGCGCTGCTCTGGACCCGCAAGGCCCGGATGATGCTTGTCGACTAAGCGCCCTGCGCTGCGAGAAATGCAGTCACCTCGGCGGCAGTGGGGATCGCCTGCGCCGCACCGGGTCGCGTGACCTGCAGTGCCGAAGCTGCCGCGGCGCGGCGCATGGCCGAAGAACGATCAAGCCCCAGATCAAGCGCCGCGACCAAAGTGCCGATGAACGTATCGCCTGCACCGGTCGTATCAACGGGCTCCACGCGGAAAGATGGCATGAAAAGCGGCTCTGTTTCCGCGGAAATCCATTCTGCGCCATTTGCACCTCGGGTGATGATGCAATCGACCGCAGGCAGTTGTCCTTCGGCCGCGCGCAGTTCTGACGCTTCGCCTTCGTTCATCACCAGCAGCGAAACATGGCCAAGAACAGAACGCACCGCCGCCAGATCAAATGGGGCGGCCGAGTAGACCACCCGCATGCCCCTGGCCCGCGCCAGAGCCGCAGCCTCCTGCTGTGCCGAAGTCTCGTTCTGCAACAGCAGGCTATCGCCCGCCACTGCCCGCGCCAAGGCAACCTCGACCATCGCGCCGGTGATCTGCCGATTGGCGCCAGGATAGATGACGATGCTGTTCTCGGCCTCAGGATCAACGTTGATCACAGCGTGGCCTGTCGGTTCATCGAGCTGTGTTACCGATCCGGTATCCACCCCGTAATCCGACATGAGCCCGAGCAGCCATTCACTGCTTGGCCCTGTGGCGCCAATATGAATACAGCTTGCCCCGGCTCGCGCCGCAGCGACAGACTGATTTGCCCCCTTCCCGCCCAGACCCTGCGAAAAGGCCAGCGCAGACAGGGTTTCGCCCGGCTTGGGCAGATGCGGCACCTGATATACAAGGTCGATATTGATCGAACCGAGATTGAATATCGCCATGCCGCGCCCCGCCTTTAGCCGATATTGCAGGCGGCAAGGGCCGCCATATTCAGAATGTCATTCACCGTCGAATTGGTCGAGCAGATCTGGATCGGCTTTTTGACCCCGGTCAGAATCGGCCCGATCACGGTAGCCCCGGCCATTTCCTGCATCAGCTTGACCGAGATCGAGGCCGAATGCCGCGCTGGAACAACCAGGATATTGGCAGGTCCAGACAGGCGGCAGAACGGATACTGCGCCATGGTTTGCGCATTCAGCGCCACATCCACGGTCATTTCGCCATCATATTCGAAATCGACCTTCATGCGGTCCAGAACCTTGGGTGCCTCGTGCATCTTGGTTGCACGCTCCGAGACCGGATAACCGAAGGTCGAGAAGCTGACGAAGGCCACGCGCGGCTCGATCCCAAGGCTGCGCGCCACACCCGCCGACCGAATGGCGATCGTGGCGAGGTCTTCCGGCTCCGGCCATTCATGCACCAGCGTATCGCTGATCAGGATGATCCGCCCCTTGTTCAGCAGGGCTGTCACGCCCACCGCGCCATCCGCGGCCTTTGCATCAAAGACGTGATTGATCAGGTTCAGCACATGCGCCGATTTGCGGGTGGCCCCGGTTACCAGCGCGTCGCCATGCCCGTGGGCCAGCATCAGGGCCGAGAAAACATGCCGGTCACGCGTGGCCAGACGGCGGATGTCGTGGCTATCAAACCCTTGACGTTGCAGCCTTTTGTAAAGAAAATCCCGATACTGGTCGAGATGTCGGGAATTGGCGGCATTCACCACCTCCAGTTCGCGCACGGCATCCTGAAGCCCGGCGGCTTCCAGCTTTTCGCGGACATCCGTCTCGCGACCGACCACCAGCGCGCGGCCCAGGCCTGACCGCTGATAGGCAACCGCCGCGCGCAGGACGCGCGGGTCGTCACCCTCCGCAAAGATCATCCGCGCCTGCGCAGCCTTGGCGCGGGCATGCACACCCTGAAGGATCGAGGCAGTCGGGTCCATCCGGGCCTTAAGGCTTGCCTCATACCCTTTCAGATCAATGATCGGCCGACGCGCAACGCCGGTATCCATGCCTGCCTTGGCAACGGCAGGCGGGATGACATGAATCAGGCGGGGGTCGAAGGGCGTGGGGATGATGTAGTCGCGTCCGAAGCTCAGCTTGCGGCCATAGGCCATCGCCACCTCGTCCGGCACATCCTCGCGCGCGAGGGCAGCCAGCGCCTTGGCGCAGGCAATCTTCATCTCGTCATTGATGGCGCGCGCATGAATATCCAGCGCGCCCCGGAACAGATAGGGGAAGCCCAGAACGTTATTGACCTGATTGGGGTAATCGCTGCGCCCGGTCGCCACGATGGCATCAGCCCGGACCGCATGCGCCTCTTCCGGCGTGATTTCGGGGTCCGGGTTGGCCATGGCGAAGATCACCGGATTATCGGCCATCGAAGCCACCATCTCCGGCGTCACCGCACCCTTGGCCGAAACACCAAGGAAAACATCGGCCCCCATCATCGCCTCTTCCAGAGTGCGGGCATCAGTGCGCGCCGCATGGGCCGACTTCCACTGGTTCATGCCCTCAGTCCGGCCCTGCCAGATCACGCCCTTGGTATCGCACATGATACAGTTGTCATGCCTGGCCCCCATGGCCTTCAGCAGTTCCAGACAGGCAATCCCCGCTGCCCCTGCCCCGTTGAGGACAATCTTCACATCCTCGATCTTCTTGCCGCTGATTTCGAGCGCATTGAGCAGACCCGCAGCGCAAATCACGGCCGTGCCATGCTGGTCGTCATGGAACACCGGAATGTCCATGATCTCTTTCAACCGCTGTTCAATGATGAAGCATTCCGGCGCCTTGATGTCTTCGAGGTTAATCCCCCCGAAGGTCGGCCCCATGAGGCGAACGGCCTGAATGATCTCGTCCGGGTCTTCGGTATCCAGCTCGATATCGATGGCGTTCACATCGGCGAAACGCTTGAACAGGACGGCCTTGCCCTCCATCACCGGCTTAGAGGCCAGCGCGCCCAGATTGCCCAGACCCAGAATGGCGGTGCCGTTCGAGACGACCGCGACCATATTCCCCTTCACCGTATAATCGTATGCCGTCTCCGGCCGCTCCGCGATGGCCTGCACCGGAACGGCTACGCCCGGGCTATAGGCCAGCGACAGGTCGCGCTGGGTGGCCATCGGGGTCGAGGCGACGATGTCGTATTTGCCGGGGCGCGGTTCCAGATGGTATGCGAGCGCCTCTTCGGGGGTAATCTTGGTCTTGGTCATCAGGGGGCCATCCTGTGGGGTTATCCTGCCCTCTTACCGCCCCCGCGACCCTGTGCCAATTGCGGTTTGTCGCTTTTCGCCGGGTTTCGCCTTTTGTAGGGTCACCCTTGCCGATGGAAGGGGACCAGTGTGACCGACGACAGCGTGACGCCGATGATGGCGCAATATCTGGAGATTAAGGCGCAGTATTCCGATGCGATCCTGTTCTACCGGATGGGCGACTTCTACGAGATGTTCTTTGATGATGCTGTTGCGGCGTCCGAGGCGCTGGACATCGCGCTGACGAAGCGTGGCTTTCATCTGGGCGAACCAATCCCGATGTGCGGTGTGCCGGTGGTCGCCGCCGAGGGGCATTTGCTGTCGCTGATCCGCAAGGGCTTTCGCGTGGCAATTGCCGAGCAGATGGAAGATCCCGCCGAAGCGAAAAAGCGCGGCTCAAAATCCGTGGTACGGCGCGATGTCGTCCGGCTTGTCACGCCGGGAACACTCACCGAGGATTCCCTGCTGGAGGCGCGGCGGCATAACTTTCTTTGCGCCTGGGCAGAGGTGCGTGACGAGGGTGCGCTCGCCTGGACCGACATTTCCACAGGCGAGTTACGGGTGATGCCTTGTGCCCGCGCCCGTCTGGCACCTGAGCTGGCGCGTCTGATGCCGCGTGAAATTCTGGTCAGCGATGCCAGTGATACGCCGGTAACCTCGGTGGCGACGGATCTTGGTGCTGCCGTGACCGAAGTCGCGCGCGCCTCTTACGACTCTGCCGGGGCGGAGCGGCGGCTGTGCGCGCTGTGGCAGGTTGCGACGCTGGATGCCTTCGGCACCTATGGGCGCGCAGAACTGTCTGCCATGGGCGCGCTCGTCGACTATCTGGACCTGACCCAGCGAGGCAAGCTGCCGCTGCTGCGCCCGCCGGTGCGCGAGGCACTGGGCGGCGCAATGCTGATCGACGCTGCGACCCGCCGCAATCTTGAAATCACCTCTGCCCTCGCTGGCGGCCGCACGGGTTCACTTCTTGAAACCGTCGACCGGACAGCGACCGCAGGCGGGGCGCGGCTGCTGGAACGCAGGCTGTCGGCCCCTTCCCGCGATCTGAACGTTATCAGTGGGCGCCTCGACTCCGTCGACTGCCTGCTGGCCCAGTCAGGGTTGCGCAATCAGTTACGCGAGGCGCTGCGCCGTGTACCGGACATGGATCGTGCCCTTTCGCGACTTGCGCTGGATCGGGGCGGCCCGCGCGACCTGGCTGCAATCCGGAACGGGCTGTCGCAGGCGCAATTGATTGCCAGTCTCGTGGCAGGGGTGGACGACGGTCTTCTGACCCAGGCCGCAAAGTCACTGACCGGAAATGAGGACATAATTTCCCTTTTAGATCAATCTCTTGTAGATGATCCCCCACTTCTGGCCCGGGATGGCGGCTTTATTTCAGCCGGTTTTGACCCCGATCTCGACGAGACGCGGAAGCTTCGTGATGAAGGCAGGGCCGTGATCGCCGGGATGCAGGGCGATTATGCCGCAGAAACAGGCGTACAGAGCCTGAAAATCAAACATAACAATGTGCTCGGTTACTTCATCGAAGTCACGGCAACGCATGCTGAAAAGATGATGTCGGCACCGCTGAACGAAAAGTTCATTCACCGGCAGACCACAGCGAACCAGGTCCGCTTCACGACGCTTCCGCTGAGTGAATTGGAGACCCGCATCCTGAACGCTGGCAATCATGCGCTTGAGCTGGAGAAGAACCATTTCAACAGATTGCGTACGGCTATACTGTCTGCTGCGGGCCCGATCGGATCTGCCGCGGCGGGCCTTGCCGAGCTGGATGTTGCAGCCGCGTTCGCAGATCTCGCATCCGGCGAAGGATGGACCCGGCCCAAGGTTGATGCAAGCCATGCCTTCCTGATTGAAGGCGGTCGGCATCCGGTTGTGGAACGAGCACTCCAACGCCAGGGCGCCGCAGCCTTCGTTGCCAATGATTGCGCGCTGACCGCACGCGACGCCCCCGCGATCTGGCTGCTGACGGGCCCCAACATGGCTGGTAAGTCGACCTTCCTGCGCCAGAATGCGCTGATTGCGCTACTGGCCCAGTCGGGCTCCTTCGTTCCCGCCGCGAAGGCTCATATCGGCCTGGTAAGCCAGCTGTTCAGCCGCGTCGGTGCCTCGGACGATCTCGCGCGCGGGCGATCAACCTTCATGGTCGAGATGGTGGAAACGGCGGCGATCCTGAACCAGGCAGATGACCGGGCCTTTGTCATACTGGATGAAATCGGCCGGGGGACGGCGACCTATGATGGCCTTTCGATTGCCTGGGCCACACTTGAACATCTGCACGATGCCAACCGCTGTCGTGCTTTGTTCGCAACCCATTACCACGAGATGACATCACTCGCCCAGAAGCTGCCCGGCGTGGAGAATGCGACGGTAAGCGTCAAAGAATGGAAAGGCGATGTGATTTTCCTGCATGAAGTGCGACGCGGCGCGGCGGACCGTTCCTATGGCGTGCAGGTGGCCAAGCTCGCGGGGCTGCCCGAGCCGGTCATCGAGCGTGCAAAGGTGGTTCTTGAGGCGTTGGAATCGGGGGATCGGGATGGCGGAAACCGGCGCAGAACGCTGGTCGATGATTTGCCGCTCTTCCGCATTGCACCACCCGTGTCGCCCGCCCCGCCGAAGGAATCGGCGCTGGAGGAGCGGCTGAAATCGGTTAACCCGGATGAACTGACACCGATGGCGGCGCTCAATCTGGTTTATGAATTGAAAAAGGCGCTGGCTGAATAGCCACCGCCCCGATGTTTCACGTGAAACAAAACAGAATTTAGCCTGCGGTATTCGAACTGACGCCGACTTGCGCAGGGCGCAGAAGGCGGTCGTGGATCATGAAGCCTTCGGTAAGAACCTGAATGATCTGACCGGCCTTCGTTCCCGGAAGCGGCGCCTCGAACATTGCCTGATGCATCTGCGGGTCAAAGCTTTCACCCACTTCGGGCACGATCAGAGAGATCCCATGCTTGTTCAGCACGCCCAGCAGTTCGCGCAAGGTCAGTTCGATGCCTTCAATCAGAGCGGCAGACTGCGCGCGGTTTTCCTCCGGCACGGCATTCAGAGCCCGGCGCAGATTGTCGTAAACCGGAAGCATGTCGCGGGCGAGTTTCGAACCACCATATTGCTCGGCCTCACGACGATCACGCTCCCCGCGCTTGCGGGCGTTCTCCGCATCGGCAAGCGCGCGCATGAATTTGTCGCGAAACGCATCACGCTCCGCGCGGATCGCCTCAAGCTCATCCGCACCGATGAACTCTTCCAGTTCTTCAAGGTTCAGCTCAGGGCTCGATGCATTTTCATCAGCCATCTTCATATCCTTTGTCACTTCTAACCTCGGCCGCGATCCGACACCAACCGACTCACCAGTTGGGCCGTATAGTCGACAACCGGAACGACACGCCCATAGTTCAGACGCGTCGGCCCGATCACACCCACCGCACCGATAATCTTCCGATCAGCGTTCATATAGGGAGAGACCACCAGAGAGGAACCCGAAAGTGAAAAGAGTTTGTTCTCTGAGCCAATAAAAATTCGAACCCCGTCACCCTGCTCTGTAAGATCAAGGAAATCCGCCAGGTCCCGCGTGCGTTCAAGATCATCGAAAAGACGGCGAACACGCTCAAGATCATCCGCCTCGCGAGTGCCCTCCAGCAGATTGGCGCGGCCACGGACGATCAGACGTTCTCCGGTTTCGCCGGCGTTTTCCCAAAGCGCGATGCCGCTTTCGACCAGCGCCTGCGCCAGTGTGTCGATCTCACGTCGCCGGGAATCCATATCGCGACGCACTGTGCTGCGCAGCGCGCTGAGTGTTTTACCTCCGGCAAGGGCGTTCAGCAGGTTTGCCGCCTCGCGCATCGCCGAAGGCGTCAGCCCCGGCGGCGGGGTAAAAACGCGGTTCTCAACCTGGCCATCCGAAAGCACAAGCACAACCAGTGCCCGCCCCGGCCCGAGATTGACGAACTCAATATGTCGGATTTCGGCCTCGTCGTGCTTCGGCGCAAGGACAATACTCGCCCCCCGCGTAATCCCGGAAAGCGCAGCGCCCACGCGATCCAGCGTCGACGCCACATCAGGGGCTTCATGGCCCAGCGTGGATTCCAGAATTTCCCGATCCGCATGGGCAACCGCACCAACCTCCAGAAGCCCGTCAACAAACATGCGAAGCCCAAGCTGCGTCGGAATTCGGCCGGCCGAAATATGCGGACTGTTCAGAAGGCCAAGATATTCCAGGTCCTGCATGACATTGCGGATCGTGGCGGCGCTGATCTTTTCAGAGAAGCCGCGGGTCAGCGTTCGTGAGCCCACCGGATCGCCTGATTCCAGATAGGTTTCGACTACACGTCGAAACACCTCGCGCGAACGCTGGTTCAGTTCGGTCAGGATATTGCTGTTCGAGCCCATGGCATTGTCCGCATCACTGGAAGTTCAATAAAGGTGGGGAACGCGGCAGCGTCAATAACAGTTGCATCCGATATAGGGCTGGCGATACCTGAAGGCACCCAATTACAGGATGACAAAGATGCGGCCTTCCGGAAGAAAACTCGATCAACTTCGCGCAGTCAGCATCGAGACCAATGTCTCGTTGCATGCTGAAGGGTCCTGCCTCATCCGCATGGGGAATACCCATGTCATCTGTACCGCGACAATCGAAGACAAGACTCCGCCCTTCCTGAAGAATACCGGGCTGGGTTGGGTGACGGCTGAATACGGCATGCTTCCCCGCGCCACTACCAGCCGCACTCGTCGGGAGGCTGCGGCCGGCAAGCAAGGCGGGCGGACGCAGGAGATTCAGCGCCTGATTGGCCGCTCGCTACGCGCGGGGATTGATCGCTCGGCGCTTGGCGAACGGCAGATTGTGGTGGACTGCGATGTAATCCAGGCCGATGGCGGCACACGTTGTGCCTCTATCACCGGCGGCTGGGTCGCCTTGCGCCTTGCGGTAAACAAGCTTCTTAAGACCGGCCTTCTGACAAGCGATCCGATCATGGACAACGTCGCCGCCGTTTCCTGCGGGATCTACGCAGGCCAACCCGTGCTCGACCTGGATTACCCCGAGGACTCCGCCGCAGGCACCGATGGCAACTTCGTTTTGACGGGATCGCAACGATTGATCGAAGTTCAGATGTCAGCGGAAGGCGCGACCTTCTCACGGGAGCAGATGGCACAGTTGCTTGACCTTGCAGAGAGGGGCATTGCCGATCTTGTCGCGATCCAGAACTCGGCCATCGCATAATGCGGAAGTTTTCGGATCAAACACTTCTGGTTGCCACCCACAACAAGGGCAAGCTCGAGGAAATCGCCGACCTGCTGAAACCTTTTGGCATCTCGGTGGTTTCTGCGGCAGATCTGGGGCTGGCAGAGCCTGCGGAAACCGAGACGACCTTCGTCGGAAACGCGCGCATTAAAGCCCACGCCGCCGCTCGGGCAGCGGGTCTGCCTGCACTGGCGGACGATTCCGGTCTTTCCGTTCAGGCTTTGGGCGGCGCGCCCGGGGTCTATACGGCAGATTGGGCTGAAACGCCGGATGGCAGGAATTTCGGGATGGCCATGCAGCGCGTGCAAGACGAGCTTTTCAGCATCGCCGCCGCGCCACCTTATCATGCCAGCTTCTGCTGCACCTTGGTTCTCGCCTGGCCTGATGGCCATGACGAAGTGTTCGAAGGCCAGATGCCGGGGCATCTTAGCTGGCCTCCACGGGGGGATCAGGGGCATGGCTACGACCCGATTTTTATCCCCGAAGGTTACAGCCAGACCTTTGGTGAGATGGATCGCTGGGAAAAAAACCGGATCAGCCATCGCGCCAGAGCATTCCATAAGCTCATGGAGTGTTTCACGTGAAACATCCCCTGCCCCGGGCTCCCGCAGATACCGCGCCAATTGCGAAGGAAGACTGGCGGTCCGGAGGCTTCGGGCTGTATCTTCACTGGCCCTTCTGCCAGTCGAAATGCCCCTATTGCGATTTCAACAGCCATGTCGCCGGGAAGATCGACCAAAGTGCCTGGGCAGCCGCCTATGAACAGGAGATTGATCGCGTCGCCACAATGACAGGGCGGCGCGTACTCAATTCGATCTATTTTGGCGGTGGGACCCCTTCCCTGATGCGACCGGACACCGTGGCAGCGATCCTTGAACGCGCCGCAGATCACTGGGACTTCGCGAACGACATCGAGATTACGCTGGAGGCAAACCCCGGCTCTGTGGATGCGGCCAATTTTCAGGGCTATCGCACGGCTGGCGTGAACCGGGTTTCTCTCGGCATGCAGGCTCTGGACGACACCGATCTGCGAATGCTTGGCCGCATGCATACCGTCGCAGAGGGGCTCCGCGCACTTGACATCGCGCAGGGTACGTTTGACCGCGTTTCCTTCGACCTTATCTATGCCCGCCAGAACCAAAGCCTTGAAAGCTGGCAGAAGGAGCTTGCCCGGGCTATCGCACTTGGCGCCTCCCATATGTCGCTATACCAGCTGACAATTGAACAAGGCACTGTCTTTGGCGAGCGCTTTGCACGCGGACAGCTGTTGGGCCTTCCCGATGAGAACCAGGGCGCAGATTTCTTCGACGTGACACAAGACATGATGGAAGCAGCCGGGCTGCCTGCCTATGAGGTTTCCAATCACGCCCGCATTGGCACTGAATCCCGGCACAACATGATTTACTGGTCGGCAGGTGACTATGCGGGCGTCGGGCCCGGGGCGCATGGTCGCCTGACGCTTGGCGATACTCGCTATGCCACGACGATGCAGCCGATGCCCGTCCAATGGTGTGAAACAGCCAAAGATCGAGGCAATCTGGAACTGGAGCCGCTGGGAGAGATGGATTGCGCCCTCGAATACCTCCTGATGGGCCTCCGGCTCGGTAGCGGTATCTCACTTTCTCGTCTGGAGGCTATGGCACACGCATCCATCCCTGCCGGCAAGCTGGCCGAGCTGAGTGAGCTGGGCATGATCGACCTGCAAGCAGACACTTTGCGCGTCACAAGAAAGGGTCGCCCACTTCTGAATGCGGTGATCGAGCAGCTGGCAGGGGCACTTTAGATGCGCATTCTCTGGCTTCTGATCGGAGTGCTGGCCCTCGCCCTGGGTGTCATCGGCATTGTCACTCCGATCCTGCCCACGGTGCCATTCCTTATCCTTGCTGCATTCGGATTTTCGAAATCCTCAGAACGCCTCCATAACTGGATCATCTCGCACCCGAGGCTGGGACCACCTATTATGGCCTGGCGCGAGCGGGGTGCGATTTCTCCTTGGGCAAAGGGGCTGAGTACGGGTTCAATGCTTGCTTCCGTGCTGCTGGCTCTGGCAATCGGGCTGGATTATCGCGTCATAGCCCTGCAGGCGACCGCAATGGCCGCCGCTGCATTGTTCATATGGACACGTCCCGACGCATGACAGAAAGCGTTTGGCACAGCAAATCCAGCTCGTCGAGCGACTGATAGCGAATCGACAATGTGCCCTCACCATCGACCCCATGCGCGATGGTCACGCCCATTCCAAGATTCGCTGACAGATCGAGTTCAAGGGCTCTTGTATCCGCGTCTTTCTCCGACGCCCCGGCCTGAGCGGATCGCCGGGTGCGAGCGGGCGCCCCAACTTTCCGAACCAGCTCTTCGGTCTCCCGCACAGACAGGCCCTTCGCGATGACCTCTTGCGCAATGGCAGAGGCATCGGAATGGGTTACCAGTGCCCGTGCATGACCGGCGCTCAGCCGCCCGTCACGGACATGCCGCTGCACATCTTCGGGCAGGTTCAAAAGCCGCAGCAGGTTCGCGATATAGCTGCGGCTCTTGGAAAGCGCCTCTGCCAGCTTTTCCTGGGTATGGCCAAAACGGTCCATCAGCTGCCGGAAAGCCAGAGCCTCTTCGATCGCGTTCAGGTCCTCGCGCTGAATGTTCTCGATAATCGCGATCTCAAGCACTTCCGTGTCATCGAAATCCCGGATCAGAACAGGAAGCTGATGCAGGTTTGCAAGTTGGGCCGCCCGCCAGCGCCGCTCACCCGCCACAATCTCATATCCCGCTTCCACCGGCCTTACGATCAGCGGCTGCAATACACCCTTCTGACGGATCGACGCTGCAAGATCCTCCAGATCACCATCCGTAAAACTGCGACGGGGCTGATCCGGGTTCGGCTTTATGGCCTCGATGGGCAGGACATCGGGCTTCCGGGCGGTTCCCGGAACCTCCTGAGGGTTGCTCACGCTCACATCGGCCATCAACGCGGAAAGACCACGGCCAAGGCCACGGCGTTCAACTTTCTTTTCCATCGTCAGATCCTTTCCTGCGCTAATCCGTGCCGCACCGCCAGTTCCAGAGCCAGGGCGCGATAAGCTTCGCTTCCCTTGGAGGCAGAATCATAAGTCAGCACCGGCATCGCATAAGAAGGCGCCTCGCTGACACGGACATTCCGCGGCACGATAGTCTTGAAAACCAGATCACCCAGCGTCGCACGGGCATCAGCCTCAACCTGCTGGGAAAGGTTGTTCCGCGCATCGTGCATGGTCAGAACCACCCCTTCGATCCGCAAGGCAGGATTTGCTGCCTCCCGGACCTGACGGATGGTCAGCATGAGCTGGGACAAGCCCTCCAGCGCGAAAAACTCGCTCTGCAAAGGAATAAGCACCGAATGTGCGGCGCAAAGGGCGTTCACGGTCAGCAAGCTCAGCGAGGGTGGGCAGTCCAGCAGGACATAATCCAGCTTCAGATTGTCAATATCAATGGCGCGCAAAGCATCGTGCAACAGAAAACTGCGTTTCTCGTTCGCTACAAGCTCGATATCGGCCGAGGCAAGATCTGCGTTGGCCGGACAAATCAACAGGTTCTCGATGATTGTGGTCTGAACCGCGTCCGAGATCGGCACATCATCCAGCAGCACGTCGTAAGTGGTAACTGCCCGGTCTTGTGCCTCAATCCCGAGGCCGGTGGACGCATTCCCCTGCGGATCAAGATCAACCACCAGCACCCGGGCACCCAGTTCGACCAGCCCGGCCGCCAGATTGATGGCGGTTGTCGTCTTTCCAACGCCACCCTTCTGATTGGTGACCGCCACGATACGGGGAAGCTTCGGTCGGCTGGGATCAGACATGACGGATCTTCGAAAGTTTCAGGATTTCAGAGTTCGCACTTGTGATACTCGGGAAGCGCTCAAGATCAAAGTGCCAATGCTGCATTGCAGCCTCAATCTCCTGCCCGGCGGTCTCGCCCTTCGGAAAAATACATATCCCGTCTGGTGCGAGGAGCGGTGAAGCCATGGTGCAAAGATCCGTCAAAGGCGCCAAAGCGCGCGCAGAAACGACATCAGCACGAAGTTCCACCGGCAGATTTTCCACGCGGCAAGCATAAACCTTTACAGGAAGCGCAAGCTCCATCGCAACCTGCCGCAGAAACGTTGCCTTTCGCTGGTCAGATTCAACCAGAACAAAATTCAACTCCCGCTCCAGATCGCGACTCAGAATCGCCAGAACAAGCCCTGGAAGACCCCCACCAGAGCCGAGATCCACCCAACTTGAAGCCTTGGCAGGCAGCATTCTGAAAAGCTGGGCGGAATCGGCAATATGCCTTGTCCAGATATCCGCAACCGTTCCTTTTGAAACGAGGTTGATCGCCTTGTTCCACTTTTCCAGCAGCTCGACATACCGCGTCAGCGCATCAGATGTTTCACGTGAAACATCTACTCCGATACCATCAGGAAGCGTCACGAGGCAATCCGTTCAGGTTTCTCTTTTGAAATCCGCGCCATTATCAGAACCAAAGCCGCAGGCGTCATCCCTTCGATCCGGCTTGCCTGACCAATATTGGCCGGCTGTATCCGGCTGAGCTTGTCTGCCAGCTCATTCGAAAGCCCTGAAATGGCGCGGTAATCCAGCGAGGGTGGGATCATATTTCCCTCATCCTGCCGAATTGCCATCACATCCGTCTTCTGCCGATCCGAAAATGCATCGTAGAGCGCATCAATGCGCAGCTGCATCTTGATATCATCCGGCAGACTATCAAAATCTTCGGCCAGGCCACGCAGATCATTCGGCCCAACATCAGGGAAAGTCAAAAGCTGCAACGCCGAGCGCCGCCCCCCTTCCAGGCTCACATTGATCCCCATGGCAACGGCCTCTTTCGGTGCCACCTGACACGCAGACAGCGCAGCACGGCCCTGGGCAAGCTGCCTCGACTTCGTTTCAAACAATGCCCAGCGTTCATCGCTGATACAACCGGCCTCGCGGCCCTTCGTTGTCAACCTCTGATCCGCATTATCTGCACGAAGCAACAACCGAAACTCTGCTCGGGAAGTGAACATGCGATATGGCTCGGTGACGCCGAAGGTCAGGAGATCATCGATCATTACGCCGATATAGCTATCGGTGCGCGAGAAGATGATGGCATCGCGCCCCAGCGCCGTCGCCGCAGCATTCAGGCCTGCAACCAACCCCTGCGCCGCCGCTTCTTCATATCCCGTCGTGCCATTGATCTGCCCGGCAAGGTAAAGCCCCTGAAGCGCACGCGTTTCCAGCGTCTGCTTCAGGCTGCGAGGATCGAAGAAATCGTATTCGATAGCATAGGCTGGCTGAAGAATACGGGTGTTCTCCAGCCCGCGGATGGACCGCACATAAGCTTCTTGCACTTCAATCGGCAAGGAGCTGGAAATCCCATTCGGATAGACCGTATCGTCATCCAGGCCCTCAGGCTCAAGAAACACCTGATGGCTGGTCTTGTCAGCAAAACGGACAACCTTATCCTCGATCGAGGGGCAGTATCGCGGCCCTACTCCTTCGATATGCCCACCGTACATCGCTGACCGATCCAGATTTTTCCGAATGATGTCATGCGTCTGCTCGTTAGTGTGAGTAATTCCGCAAGAGATCTGTCGGACAAAAGGTTTCCGGTGGGCAAAGGAAAACAGAACCGGATCGGCATCGCCCTCCTGTCTGTCCAGAATCGACCAGTCGATGCTCCGTCCATCCAGTCGCGGTGGAGTTCCGGTTTTAAGCCGACCGTGCGGCAGATCAAACTCTGCAAGGCGATCCGCCAGCAGGATCGAAGGCCTATCCCCCATCCGGCCAGCACTGCGCTTCACATCACCAATGTGAATCACGCCATTGAGGAAGGTTCCCGCCGTCAGGATCACCTGTCGCGCAAGTATCTCGCTTTGATCTGCGAGCATGACGCCATGAACCTTGCCATCCCTGGCAAGGATATCGGCCACTTCTCCCTCAACAATCTCAAGATTTTCATAATTGGAAAGCGCTGCAAACATTTCGGCCCGATAGATCTTGCGATCCGCCTGCGCCCGAGGCCCCTGCACTGCCGGGCCTTTCCGCCTGTTCAGCAGACGAAACTGAATTCCTGCACGGTCGGCAACACGGCCCATCACACCATCCAGCGCGTCGATTTCGCGCACGATATGCCCCTTCCCAAGCCCACCAATGGCCGGGTTACAGGACATGGTGCCGATATCTGCCATTCGCAACGTTACCAATGCCGTGCGCGCACCCATCCGCGCAGCTGCTGCCGCAGCCTCACAGCCAGCATGACCTGCGCCAATGACAATGACATCGAAATGTTTCACGTGGAACACTCCTACTTTCCGATGCAGAAACTCGAGAAAATCTCACCGAGGATATCTTCAACCCCGATCCTGCCAATCAGCATATCCAGCGACCGGCTCGCCGCACGAAGGGATTCGGCAACCAGTTCTACCCGGCTATCATAGCTGGACAGCCAGGCAAGTGCGACCTTCAATGACGCGGCCGCATCCATCAAGGCCAGCCTCTGACGTTCACGAATCAGCAGCGGCTCACCATCATAGCGACCGCTCAATTGCTGGCCAATCCGTTCAACCAACCTGTCGAGACCCTGCCCCGTCTTGCCAGAAACAGAAAGAATATTGGCATCTTCCCACAGATCAGCCTTACCGAGGAGGATGATATCCCCCTCCTCCGGTGTCATCGGCAACACATCGGCTCTGTTTTCCAGCAGGAATATCCGCAGATCGGCCTGACCCGCGCGCTCTATGGCACGGGCAATACCGATGCCCTCCACATGATCGTCGGTTTCGCGCAGCCCCGCAGTATCCAGCAAGGTGACCGGAAATCCGGCGATGTCCATTCGGACTTCGATCACATCGCGCGTCGTGCCTGCGACCTCGGAGGTAATCGCAGCCTCCCGCCCCGCCAACGCATTCAGCAGCGTCGACTTCCCTGCATTCGGCGCACCAACGATCGCCACCTCGAAGCCTTGACGCACCCTTTCTGCGACCGCAGATGCCGAAATCTCTTTCTGCATCTCATCCAGGAGGGCGGTCGCGATCTCGCGAACCTCAGGGGTAACGTCGACCGGAACATCCTCATCAACAAAATCAATCGTCGCTTCAATCAGCGCAGCCGCGCGCAGCAGGCGCCCGCGCCACGCCTCCACCCGCTGACCGATATGCCCGGAAAGAACGCGCACAGCCTGACGACGCTGAGCCTCAGTCTCCGCGTCGATAAGATCGGCCAGTGCTTCGACCTGAGCAAGATCCAGTCGCCCGTTCTCCAGGGCCCGGCGCGTAAACTCCCCGGGACCCGCAGGCCGCAAGCCTGGAATCGTTGACATCGCGCGCAGGACGGCACCCGTTACGGCAATCGAACCATGGAGGTGGAACTCTGCAACGGCCTCCCCCGTAAAGCTCCGCTCCGCGCCGAACAGCAGCAGCAGGCCTTCGTCCAAAATCTCGCCATCCAGCTCGATCTTGCGAAGGACGGCCTGACGTTCAGGTGGCAAAGCGCCACGCGTCAGCTTTCGCGCAGCCTCAAAGGCTGCGGGTCCGGACACCCGAATGATCGCCACGCCCGCACGTCCGCGAGCCGAGGCCAAGGCATAAATCGTATCCATCCCGCACCCGTATCACGCCGTGATCAGGTATTCATCGAATCGAAGAATTCGGAATTGCTCTTGGTCTGCTTCAGCTTCCCGATCAGGAACTCGATGGCATCCGTGGTACCCATCGGGTTCAGGATACGGCGCAGCACATAGGTCTTTTGCAGATCCGCCTTCTCGACCAGAAGATCCTCCTTCCGGGTACCGGATTTGAGAATATCCATCGCCGGGAATACCCGCTTGTCCGCGACTTTACGGTCCAGCACGATCTCGCTGTTACCTGTGCCCTTGAATTCTTCAAAGATCACTTCGTCCATCCGGCTGCCCGTGTCGATCAGCGCCGTTGCGATGATGGTCAACGAGCCGCCTTCCTCGATGTTTCGCGCCGCCCCAAAGAACCGCTTCGGCCTCTGCAGAGCATTGGCATCAACACCGCCGGTCAACACCTTGCCGCTCGACGGTACCACGGTGTTGAAAGCCCGGCCCAGACGCGTAATCGAGTCCAGCAGGATAACGACATCACGCTTGTGCTCGACCAGGCGTTTCGCCTTCTCGATCACCATTTCCGCCACCGCAACGTGCCGGGTGGCAGGCTCGTCGAAGGTCGAGGAAACGACCTCGCCCCTGACGCTGCGCTGCATGTCCGTCACTTCTTCAGGACGTTCGTCGATCAGCAGAACGATCAGATAGCATTCCGGGTGGTTAACCTCGATGGAATGCGCAATATTCTGCAAAAGCACGGTTTTACCCGTGCGCGGCGGTGCCACGATCAGCGCCCGCTGGCCCTTCCCGATAGGGGCCACCAGGTCAATGATACGGGCCGAACGGTCCTTGATGGTCGGGTCTTCAATTTCCATCTTCAGCCGCTCATCGGGGTAAAGCGGCGTCAGGTTGTCGAAATGGACCTTGTGCTTGGCCTTCTCGGGATCGTCAAAGTTGATTCGCTCCGCTTTCACGAGGCTGAAATAGCGCTCATTGTCCCGCGGCCCCTGAATGACACCCTCGATGGTGTCCCCGGTGCGCAGGCTGAACTGGCGGATCATCTCGGGGCTGACATAGATGTCATCGGGACCAGGCAGATAGTTGGCTTCGGGGCTGCGCAAAAAGCCAAAGCCATCCTGCAACACTTCCAGAACGCCGTCGCCGCCAATCTCCCAGCCTTCTTCGGCATGCTCTTTCAGGATCGAGAACATCATCTCACCCTTCCGCATGGAAGGCGCGTTCTCGATCTCCCATTCCTCGGCCATCGCCAGCAGTTCTGCCGGGGTCTTGGCTTTCAGATCGGAAAGGTTCAGCCGTTCAAGGGTCATGGGAAATGGTCCATCCACGAAAGCCCCAATGGGGGCCCGGATCGTTCTGTCATCGGGAAACGCATCAGGCCGGACGGCCCTGCTCAGCGGCCCACATAAGCCTGCGACAGCCCTGAGTCAACAAAATCAGAACTTCACGATGACCGAGGCCACGATCACGATCATCAGAAGCGTCGGAACTTCGTTCATCATCCGGTAGGTCCGCCCGGTCTTTGCATTCATCCCAGCGACGAAATCCTTGCGGCGGGCGGCAAGCCACATGTGAAACCATGTCATGCCAAGCACGCTCGCGGCCTTTGTCCAGGGCCAGATCATCGACCAGTCCACAATGCCGGGCGTGAGTACAAGGGCGAGTCCGAAAAGCCAGGTCGCGATCATCGCAGGATTCATGATCGCCCGCAGCAGACGCCGCTCCATAAGCTGAAAAAGAGCATCGGTTTCCGAACCTTTTGACACTTTTTCAACGTGATAGACGTAGAGCCGAGGCAGGTAGAACAGACCTGCCATCCAGCTGATCACCGAGATCACATGCAGGAACTTCAGCCAAGGATAGGCTCCCGCCAGAAAATCGCCCATGTCTGCCTCCTGCTGTGCTTACCTCTTATTAATAAAAGAAAGAGAAAAAGGAATGATGTGATTGGGGCAGTGGATAACAGGATTTGCGGCGCAACCCCCAGGCTTTTCCACATACGCCCGATGGTGGATAACTTCGCATAACCTATGGAAGAAACCAAAAAATTTGGAACTTTCTCCATTATTGTCAGATAGATGAGCTTTTCTCGCAAACAGCGGTCAGCCATACCGGCATTGTGTGTTACTCCGCTGTCCCAAGCTGCCGGGATGTCCTTCCCACAGGTGGAAAAGATTCCGGCTTTGCTTGACAAACCGGGATCGCCGTCGCCAATCCTTGCCAGACGCCTGAATGACCCCAAGACCGACCTTGGGAACAAACCCAGATTTTCCACAGATACGCCCCCAGATGCCGCGCCAGATCCTGCTTGCCTCCGCTTCCCCAATGCGCCTCGCGCTTCTGCATAACGCAGGGGTCGCGGCGAGTGCGCTGCCAGCCCGCATTGATGAGGAAACCATCCGCGCCGCGCTGGAGGCTGAGGGCGCACATCCGCAGGATATCGCCGATGCTCTCGCCGAGATGAAGGCGCGCAAGATCGCTGAACGGCATCCCGATGCGCTGGTTCTTGGCTGTGATCAGGTGCTGGAGTTTGATCGTCGTGCCTGGGGCAAGCCCGCCTCGCCCGATGAAGCGCGGGTTCAACTGCTTGCGATGCGTGGCAAGACCCATCGGCTGCTGTCAGCCCTGGTTCTTTACGATCAGGCAAAGCCGGTCTGGCGCCATATCGGCCGGGTGGATCTGACCATGCGGGAGTTTTCCGACGCCTGGCTGGATGGCTACATTTCCCGCAACTGGGACAGCCTGCGCCACTCTGCCGGGGGATATAAGCTGGAAGAAGAGGGCGTGCGGCTTTTCACCGACATCCGGGGTGATTACTTTGCAGTTCTGGGGCTGCCGCTTCTGCCGCTGCTGGCCTATCTGGAACTTCGGGGGTTCATCGAGACATGACAGACCATCCGCGCCTTCCGCTGGCCGGCGTGATCGGCTCTCCGATCACGCACAGCCGTTCGCCCGCGCTGCATGGCTACTGGCTGCGCCGCTATGGCATCAAGGGCCATTATATCCCGATGGACATTGCGCAGGCCGATCTGCCAGAGGCGCTGCGCCTGCTGCCCCGCATGGGCTTTGTCGGGCTGAACGTCACTATTCCGCATAAAGAGACCATTCTCGGCCTTGCCGATATCGTGACAGATCGCGCGGCGTTGATCGGTGCGGCCAATACGCTGATCTTCCGCAAAGATGGTCGGATTCACGCCGACAATACCGATGGCGCGGGGTTCATAGCGAATTTGCGGCAGAACGCTCCGCAGTGGAACCCCGCCGCAGGGCCGGCTGTGGTCTTTGGGGCGGGGGGCGCTGCACGGGCTGTTGTCGCTGCCTTGATCGAAGTTGGCGCGCCCGAAATCCGTATCGCAAACCGTACCCGGCCACGCGCCGAAGTCTTTCGCAGCGATTTCGGGGCGAAGGTGATGGTGCATGACTGGATTCAGGCTGGAAACATGCTCGAAGGTGCGGCGACTGTGGTTAATACCACCTCGCTGGGCATGACAGGCAAGCCGGAGTTTCGGGTGCCGCTTGATGCGATGGAACCGGGCGCCCTTGCGACGGATCTGGTCTATACACCGCTGAAAACCCAGTTCCTGATCGAGGCAGAGGCGGCGGGAGCCACGGTGGTCGACGGTCTTGGCATGTTGCTCCATCAGGCTGCGCCGGGATTCGAACGCTGGTTTGGCCATCGCCCCGAGGTTGATGAAGCGACCAGGCAGGCGGTTCTGTCGGTATGACAGCGTTTCGGCTTGGCCTCACCGGCTCGATCGGGATGGGAAAATCCACGACGGCGGAGTTTTTCCGCAAATCTGGTTTGCCGGTATGGGATGCGGATGCGGCCGTGCATCGCCTTTACGCGCCTGGCGGCGCGGCTGTTGCGCCGATTGCCAGGCTGATCCCGGCCGCAGTGTCGGAGCTCGGGGTTTCACGCGATGTGCTGAAACAGGAACTGGCGAAAGACCCTGCCTTTCTTGCCGATATCGAGGCTATTGTTCATCCGCTCGTCGCAGCAGACCGGGACAGGTTCGCGGCAGAAACAGTCACTGATATTGCTGTTTTTGATATTCCTCTTCTTTTTGAGAAGGGGACAGAGGCGGAAATGGATGCCACGCTTCTGGTGACCGCCCCCCCCGCCCTGCAACGCGCGCGCGTGCTTGCAAGACCCGGAATGACTGAGGCGCAGTTTGGCCTTATCCTCTCGCGGCAGATGCCCGACCCGCAGAAACGCGCCCGCGCGACACATATCATCGAAACGCTGAGCCTCGCCTCCGTCGAGGCAGCGGTCACGGCGCTGATCGCCTATATCCGGGAGAGCCGCGATGCGTGAGATCGTCCTTGATACCGAAACCACGGGATTCGAACCCTCCGAAGGGCATCGTATTGTCGAGATCGGCGCGGTCGAACTGTTCAATCATCTGCCGACCGGCAGGACGTTTCACGTTTACCTGAACCCCGAACGCCCTATGCCGAAAGAGGCGTTCGAGGTGCACGGGCTCGGGGATGATTTTCTGCGCGACAAGCCTCTGTTCCGGCAGGAAGCGCAGAATTTCCTCGATTTCGTGGGCGAAGCCAAGCTGGTCATCCACAATGCCAGCTTCGACATGAAATTCCTGAACTGGGAGTTGCGGACCCACGGCTTTCCGCAACTGCCGAACAATCAGGCTATCGACACGCTGATGATCGCGCGGTCAAGATTTCCGGGCTCGCCCGCCTCGTTGGATGCGCTGTGCCGTCGGTTCGGTATCGACAATTCGATGCGTGAAAAGCACGGAGCACTTCTCGACAGCGAAATTCTGGCAGAAGTCTATCTTGAACTGATCGGCGGGCGGCAGCCTGACCTCGTTCTGGCCCCGGCCAGCGTCACCCCGCGCAAGGATGCGGTTCAGGAAGATTCGACATGGCGTCCGCGTCCACGTCCGACCCCGCTTGCTCCGCGGATCACAGCGACGGAAGCCGCCGCCCATGAGGCCTTTGTGGCAAAGATGGGCGACGGGGCAATCTGGCTCAAGCGTGGCTGATTACTGAACCGGAACCGCTTCGGCGGATTGTGCCTGGGCGCGGCGCGCCAGTTCCTGACGATACAGCGCCAGATAATCCACGGTGTCGATATTCAGCGGCGGGAAGCCACCATCGCGCGTAATGTCCGAGATGATGCGGCGCACGAAGGGGAACAGAAGGCGCGGGCATTCGATCAGCAGGAACGGATGCAACTGCTCGTCCGGCACGCCCTCGACGTGGAAAATCCCGCCGTAATCCAGCTCCAGCAGGAACAGCGTGTCGCCGTTGGCTTTGTTCTTCGAGGTCACACGGAACTTGTGCATCACCTCGTACTGGTGATCCGCAGGGCGCTTGCGGGCGTCAAGGCTGACCGCCACCTGCACATCGGGCTGCACATCACCGCCCTGAAGGCCCTTCTGCGCGACAACATTTTCAAAGGACATGTCACGGATGAACTGGGCGAGAACGCTCATCCGCACCTGGGAGCCGCCGTTCTGCGCTTCGCCCTGGCCCTGAGTTTCGCCATTGGCTTCGGTCATTGCAAATCTCCTGTTGGTTTGGCCATTCCGGCCACCTTGATCCTGTTCTTCCTAGCATCCGCCGCGCGGCGCCTCAATCCTGCGTCCAGCCCGAATGTCGCGCTGGTGGCGGTCCCGAAGGCGGCTCGTCCAGTTCGACGAAATCCGCGTCAATCACCACGCCGTGCCGGTGCGGATCATTCATGGGCGGGCGGTGCATCTGCACCCGGCGGCCGACCATGGCAATGATCATATGCCGGACCGGAGGCAGCAGCAGCAGCAGCCCCAGCGTATCGCCCAGAAAACCCGGAAGGATCAGAAGGATCGCAGCCATCATGATCAGGCCACGCTGCGCCATGGGTGACAACGGATCCCCGATCCCGTTCATGGCCTGACGCAGATCAAGTGCCATGCGTTGCCCTTGCAGCCGCAGCAGAACGGAACCCAGAACCGCCGTGCCCAGGATCACCAGCAGCGACAGGCCAAGGCCCAGCCAGCCACCGACCGTGATGAACAGTGCTATTTCAATCAGCGTCAGCACCAGGATCGGGCCAAACAGCCGCATCTTGCAATCTCCCGTCATGAACTTCGTGGTGTGAAGGTAGACTTGTCCACACCCCTTCCCTACATAGGGGCGAAGGGGGCCAGTTACCAACCCCAACCACCAACCGACGTGCCGAGGCCAAATGAACAACGCGCTGATCCAACTTCTTGTCCTTGCCGGGATCGCGGTCTTCCTGATCCTCAAGCTGCGCAGCGTTCTGGGCACGCGCGAAGGCTTTGAAAAGCCGCCTTTGCCGCCCGAGGAAGCTGCCCGGCCAGACCCGGTTCAGCAGCGTAAATTCGATGTGATCGAGGGCGGACCGGATCGCGACATCACTGATCATGTGCCCGAGGGCAGCCCCGCTGCCGTCGCGCTTGCCGCGATGAAACAGGCGGAGCCGTCGTTTTCGGTCAACACTTTTCTTCAGGGTGCCCGCGGCGCCTATGAAATGATCCTGATGGCGTTCGAGCGGGGCGATCTGTCGCAGGTTAAGGCGTTCCTGTCGCCGGACGTCTACGACAGCTTCGCTTCGGCTGTGCGCGCGCGTGAAGAACAGGGTCTGACGGTCGAGGCAAGCTTTGTCGGCCTGCGGGAAATGGGGCTGAACGATGCCACTTTCGATCAGACCACGCGCGAGGGTGAAGTGACGGTGCGCTTTGTCGGAGAGCTTACCTCGGTCGTTCGCAACAAGGCTGGCGAAGTGATCGAAGGCAGCCCGACCGAGGTGAAGCGCCAGCGTGATGTCTGGACCTTCGCGCGCCGTATGGGGGCCGCCGATCCCAACTGGCAGCTTGTCGCGACCGGGGAGTGATGGGTGCCGCTCGCGCCTTTCTGCTCGCGGCAATACTTGCCGTCGGTGCGGCGATGAGCGCGCAGGCACAGATCTTGTCCTTTCACGATCTCGACGGCTGGGAAGAAGATGATCAGCGTGCGGCGCTGAAGGTCTTTCAGGACAGCTGCGATTTGCTGAAGGAACCCGAATGGGGCCCGATCTGCAAATTCGCGGCGCAGGTGGGGGCAAGCCCCGCCTCCGCTCGGAAGTTTTTCGAGCTTTTCTTCCGTCCGCTGGTTATAGGCACACCGCCTGCCCTCTTCACCGGATATTATGAGCCGGAGCTGCACGGATCGCTCACGCGGTCACCAAGATATGCCTGGCCGATCTATGGTCGTCCGCCGGAACTCCGTGACGGGATGCAGTTTCACAGCCGCGCGGCCATCGAAGGCGGTGCACTGCGCGGACGCGGGCTGGAGCTTGCCTGGCTGGAAGATCCGGTTGAGGTGTTTTTCTTGCAGATTCAAGGATCTGGCCGCATCCGTCTGCCTGATGGCCGTGTAATGCGGGTGGGATATGCGGGCAAGAACGGCCACCCCTACCGCTCGGTCGGGCAAGAGATGATCCGTCGTGGCACGCATACGCCTGATCAGGTTTCGGCGCAGGCGATCCGGTCCTGGGTGCGATCCAACCCCGGCACGGGAATGGATCTGCTGGATACCAACCCCTCTTACGTGTTTTTCCGCCGACTGCCCGATCTTGCACCAGAGAAGGGCCCGATCGGCGCGATGGGCCGGTCCATTACAGGGATGCGGTCACTGGCGGTGGACCCCGCGCATAATCCGCTGGGTGCACCGATCTGGATCGAGAAGACGGGCCGCGCGCCGCTGCACCGCCTGATGGTGGCGCAGGATACTGGCGGTGCGATCAAGGGCGCGCAACGTGCCGATATCTTCTACGGGACGGGCGATGCTGCGGGTGATGCGGCGGGGGCGGTCAAGGACGGTGGGCGTATGGTTGTACTTCTGCCCATCGACCTTGCCTATGCGCTTTACCCCGAGGGCTGAGCCATGGCCCGCCGTCGCAGCCTTCGCCCGGACGAGCGCGAGCTCTGGCAGGCCGTGGCCCGCACCGCGCGGCCGATGCATGGTGTCAACCACCTGCCTCCGGCCGATGAAACGCCGGAGGCGCCGCTGCATCGGCCCGAGGTGCAACCCACCCCGCCGGAACCAGGCCTGAATCGCTTTCGCATCGGCGAGCGCAGCAAGACCGAGGCGCGGCACGATCTGCAACCTTCCTTGCCGGATCGTCTTACTGCCCAGCCTGTCCAGATGGATCACAAGCAGCATGGCCGCATGATCCGTGGCAAGCTGGTGCCCGAGGCGCGGATCGACCTGCACGGAATGACCGTCGCTGAAGCCCATCCCGAACTCATCCGTTTTGTGATGAACAGCTGGTCGCAGGGGCTGCGGCTGGTTCTGGTGATCACCGGAAAGGGCAAACCCGGGCCGGATTTCGGCCCCATCCCACAGCGTTATGGCGTGCTGAAACATCAGGTGCCGCACTGGCTGCGCCTGCCGCCACTCGGTCCCTGCGTGCTGCAAGTGACCGAGGCGCATCTGAAGCATGGCGGAACAGGGGCTTACTACGTCTATCTGCGGCGCGGGCGCTAGTTCGCCAGTTCCTCCGCCACCGCGCCCACGGGCCGGAGCACGATCTGCGTGGCGCTTTGCACCGTCAGCACGACTCCGGGCAGCAGACCCACCTTGCCACGCTGATCCGATCCGAAAGCCGCGTCCACATCCCCGATCCGGTTCATCAGCTGGATCAGCGCCGGGCTGTCACCGAGGTTGAAGTGCCCCGCCCCTTCGGAAAATGCCACGGTATCAAGGAAGGTGACCTTCAGATCTGCGACGCGCGAAATATCGCGCAGGTTCCCCAGCCGCTCCGGGGCGCCCGTGAGCTTGGCTGAAATATTCAGCAATGTATCGCGGTCGGACCCGAAGATGAGGAAGGGCTGCGGCAATGTCCCGTAGGCACGGGCCTGCGTGCGGAACAGATCCACGTCGATATCGGGCGAGATCAGAATCACGCCAGAAATGCGCCGCATCAGATCCTTGTTGTTGCGGATGGCGACCTGACGCAGCGCCTCCATCGTGAGGGCAGAGCCCATCGAATGTGCGACAAGCACGATCCGCTCCGCGCCAGCATCGGCAGCGCGGTCCATCAGCTCCTCCAGCCCGTCGCGGGCAAACATCGAGGAATCGCGATCCGCCACATAACCCAGCGGATTTCCGGCGGAAGGCCAGGAATAGTGCAGCGTCACGCCCGGCATGTTCAGGTCATGGCTCAACTGGGCGATCCGATACAGGCCCTCGGCAAAAGTGTTATTGAAACCATGGACATAGATAACCGCATCCCGCTTGCCGCGGGGCAGGCTGCTCAGGGCGGTGGACAGATCCTTCTGGAAGGTCGCCGCATTCGGATGAATGAGCTGTTCCGTCGTCAGGAAGTCCTTGGCCGGATCCGGCTTTCCGCCGCGCCGGGGGAAGGCGATTGACCCGAGCTTGCGTTCCGGCGGTACGGAAATCTCGAACCGGGCGAAATGCTCGGTCTCTGACCGCTGCCTGCCGAAGGTGCCGGTTTCAGGGTCGATCTGTCGTGTTGTCGCGACGAAAATCTCTTCGACGGCGCCAACCTGCGCCGCCGCCGGGTCCAGTGTGATCGCGCCCCGCGGTGAACAGGCGACCAGAAGTGTCAGGGCGATGCCAAGGGCAATACGATGGGCGGTCACGAGAAAACTCCTGCTACGCCCAAGGCATTGCCGATTTGACGCCGCGCGCCAAGAGGGATCAGAGGACGTAACGGCTCAGATCGGCGGATTTCGCCAGCGCCCCCACATTCTGTTCAACAAAGGCACCGTCAACCACAACCGTTTCACCAGCGCGGTCCGGGGCGGTGAAGGACAGTTCTTCGAAAACGCGTTCCAGAATGGTGTAAAGCCGCCGCGCGCCGATATTCTCGACGCTGCGGTTCACGTCGGCCGCAATCCGGGCCAGCGCGGCGATCCCGTCTTCGGTAAAGCTGACCGTCACCTCTTCCGTGGCCATCAGTGCGGCATACTGACGGGTCAGCGCATTGTCCGTCTCGGTCAGGATGCGAACAAAATCGCCCTCGGTCAGCGCCTGCAATTCTACCCGGATCGGCAGACGACCCTGCAATTCCGGCAGCAGATCCGAGGGTTTGGCCACATGGAAGGCACCCGAAGCGATGAACAGGATATGGTCGGTTTTTACAGGGCCGTATTTGGTGGAAACCGTCGTGCCCTCGATCAGCGGCAGCAGGTCGCGCTGCACACCTTCCCGGCTGACATCGGCGCCACGGGCATCGGCGCGGGCGCAGATCTTGTCGATCTCATCCAGAAAGACGATGCCGTTTTCCTGCACCGCTTCCAACGCAGCGGCCTTGACCGCCTCGTCATCCAGCAGTTTGTCAGCCTCCTGCCCCAGCAGAATGTCATAGCTGTCCGCCACGGTCATTTTCTTGCGGGTAGTGCGGCTACCGAAGGCTTTGAACAGGTCTTGCAGGCCCTGCATCTGCATTTCCATGCCGTTGCCACCGCCCATCATCATCGGGAAAGGGGCGCTGTCGGCCACATCCAGCTCGATCATGGTCTGATCCAGCTCACCGGACTTGAGCTTCTTGCGGAACATCTCGCGTGTCTGTTCACGGGCGTCCTTGCCGGCGATGGCCTCGATCACCCGATCCTCGGCGGCCTTGAGCGCGCGGGCCTTCACATCCTCGCGCATCCGCTCGCGCGTTTCGATCATCGCCGCATCCACCAGATCGCGGATGATGCTGTCCACATCGCGGCCCACATAGCCCACTTCGGTAAACTTCGTCGCCTCGACCTTGAGGAAGGGCGCGCGGGCCAGCCGGGCCAGACGGCGGCTGATCTCGGTCTTGCCGACGCCGGTGGGGCCGATCATCAGGATGTTCTTGGGGTAAACCTCGTCGCGCAGGTCGTCGCCCAACTGTTTGCGCCGCCAGCGGTTGCGCAGCGCAACGGCAACCGCACGCTTGGCATCGGCCTGCCCGATGATGAAACGATCCAGTTCCGAGACGATCTCGCGCGGAGTGAGGTTGGTCATTTCGCGATCCGCTCCACCGTCAGATTTCCATTCGTGTAAACGCAGATGTCCGCTGCGATGGCCATGGCCTTGCGGGCGATGGTTTCGGCGTCGAAATCGGTCTGCATCAGCCCGCGCGCGGCGGCGAGCGCGAAGTTGCCGCCTGATCCGATGGCGGCGATGTCATGCTCCGGCTCCAGCACGTCACCTGCGCCGGTGATGACAAACAGGTCCGCACCGTCCGTCACGATCAGCATGGCCTCCAGATTGCGGAGGTATTTGTCCATCCGCCAGTCTTTCGCCAGATCGACGCAGGCACGCGCCAGCTGACCCGGTGCGGTTTCCAGCTTCTTCTCCAGCCGCTCCAGCAGGGTGAAGGCATCGGCGGTTGATCCGGCGAAGCCGCAGACCACATCGCGCCCGCCAGGCGACAGCCTGCGCACCTTGCGGGCCGTGCCCTTGATAACGGTCTGGCCCAGGCTCACCTGTCCGTCGCCCGCCACCACCACCTCGCCGCCGCGCCGGACGGCCAGAATGGTGGTTCCGTGCCAGCCGGGAAACTTGTCGTCTGCCATTGCGCATCCTCCTGCCGGCAATATGGCGCCGGGGCGGGGCGGCCACAACCCCGGTGCCGGTTCTGCAATCTTTACATCCGGGTGATCTGTGCTAGTGGCAGGCAAACGCCCTGCGCGCGGAGATGTATCAGTTGGACGTGGAATACAGGACGCCCGGCAATGGTTTGTGTGCCGTTGTGGTGACCTTCAACCGTTTTGCTCAGATCACCCGGACGGTGGAACGGCTTCTGGCCGGGCCACTGGACCGTTTGATCGTGGTCGACAACGGTTCGACCGATGGCTCGCGCGAATGGCTGGCGGCGCAGCCGGATGCGCGGCTGGATGTTCTGGAAATGGCGGAAAATCTTGGCGGGGCAGGCGGGTTCGAGGCCGGGCTGCGCCATGCGGTTGCCACCTGCGATCCTGACTGGATTGTGGTGATGGACGACGATGCACGGCCAGAGCCAGGCGCACTTACGGCGTTTCTGGAAACGGACAAAAGCGGCTGGGATGCAGTGGCTGCGGCGGTCTATTATCCCGACGGGCGGGTTTGCGGCATGAACCGGCCGGTGCTCAACCCGTTCTGGCACCCTTCGATCTTCCTGCGCACCATGGCGGGCGGGGGACGGGCGGCCTTTCACCTGACGGATGCGGATTATGAGAAAGACGCGCCCACGCCGGTGGATGGCGGGTCTTTCGTCGGTCTCTTTCTGTCGCGCCGGGCCATCGGCCTTGCCGGCTTCCCCGACGGGCGGCTGTTCGTCTATGCCGAGGACGGGCTTTATTCCATGGCGATCAGCCGGGCAGGCGGGCGGATCGGCTTCTTCCCCGGCATCCGGTTCGAGCATGATTGCTCGACCATCGGTGCGAAAGGCCAGTTCACCCCGGTCTGGAAGACCTATTTCTATCACCGCAACCTGCTTTTGCTTTACAAACAGGCGGCGGGCCTGTGGTTCTGGCCCGCGCTGGCGGTGGTGCTGCCGAAGTGGCTGTTGCGGGGCATGGCACAGGGTGAAAACCGCCGCACGTTCCTGCGGCTTCTGGGCTGGGCGGTGCGCGACGGGTTGACCGGCCGCGTCGGCTGGCGCCTTGATGACCTGCTGGCCGAGATGCGGCGGCGGGGCGTCTAAAGCCAGACGCCGCCGTGACAGGTGGCTGTCAGGCTGCCATCCGGTCCAAGTACCACGAGATCCGCCGCCCGCCCCGGAGCGATTGCGCCGTAGCGGTCTTGCAGGCCCAGCAGGCGCGCGGGTTCCGCGCTGGCCATGCGCAAGGCGCGTTCGGGTGGGATCCCAACATCGCGGATGAGAATACGGATCGCCTCGGCCAGTGTGAGGTCGGCCCCGGCGAGCGTGCCATCCTCCAGCGTCAGCCGCCCGTCCCGGCGCAGCACGCGGCGTCCGTTCAGCAGCATTTCAGTGGCGTCTGTGCCCGCGAAGGCCATGCAATCGGTCACGAGGAAAATCCCCTCGCGTCGCGCCGCCAACGCCATGCGCATCACCGCCGGATGGACATGGATCCCATCGGCAATCAGCCCTGCGAAAGCATCACCATCAAGGATGGCCCCGGCCAGACCCGGTGCGCGGTTTCCGATCTGGCTCATGGCGTTGAACAGATGCGTGGCGCAGCCCGCTCCGGCAGCAAAGCCTGCCCGTGCGGTGTCATAGCTGCAATCGCTGTGGCCAAGGCTGACGATCACGCCCGCATCGGCCAGTGCCGTAATCTGGTCCAGCGTCACGCTTTCGGGGGCCAGCGTCACCATCAGAACGGGCAAGCGCCGCGCGGCCTCGCAGAGGCGCGCGAGGTCTTGCGCCTCCATCGGCCGGATCAGCGCGGGGTCATGCGCGCCCTTGCGGCGCGGGTCCAGATGCGGACCTTCCAGGTGCAGGCCCAGAAAGCCGGGCATCCGGGCCTCCGCTGCGGCAATGCCTGCCCCAATCACGCGGGCGGTGGTTTCGGCGGTATCGGTGATCAGCGTGGGCAATACCCCTGCGGCCCCCAACCGCAGATGCGCCGCGCAAACCTGACGCAGCCCCTCGACCGTGGTTTCCGAGCCCACCAGATGCCCGCCGCCGCCGTTGACCTGAAGGTCCAGAAACGCGGGTGCGATGGTCCCCTCGATCCGGCGGGTATCAGCGGGTGCCGTGTCCGCCGGGATCAGCGCGGCGATCCGGTCGCCTTCGATCACCAGCGCTGCATTTTTCCGAAAGCTTTGTCCGTCAAAAATCCGGGCCCCCGTCAGAACCTGCCGCATCAGACTGTCTCCGTCACCTTGCGCAGATGCGGCGGGGTGTCGGGGTCAAAGCCGCGACGGCGGGCCAGCCCCTCGACGAAGGCGTAGAACCCCGCGATCAGCACCAGAGGTGCCACCAGCGGATGCAGCCCGTCGACCGATGGCAGCGTGGTCGCGCCCTCGACCTCGGCGCCGGTCACGAAAACATCGGCGCCCTGCGCTGCCAGCCGTGCGGCGGTCGCCGTCAGTTGCGGCAGAGCGGCATCCTCGACCCCCAGCGCCAGAACCGGAAACTGGGCCTGCACGATGGCGGCGGGGCCATGCAGCACCTCCGCCGCGCTATAGGCTTCGGCGTGGATGCCCGAGGTTTCCTTGAACTTCAGCGCTGCCTCGCTGGCCACGGCGAACCCCGGCCCCCGGCCCAGCACGAAGGCCGAGTTCGCCCGTGCCAACCGCGCCGACAGCGGTGACCAGTCCAGCGTCACGGCGCGGGACAGCGCCTCTGGCAGCCCGGCGACCGCTGCGCGCAGCGCCTCATCCTCGCGCCATTCCGCCAGCAGTGCGAGCCCGGCCAGCACGCTGGTGATGAAAGTCTTGGTGGCGGCCACACTTTTCTCTTCGCCCGCCTGCAAGGGCAGGCAATGGGCCGAGGCCTGCGCCATCGGACTGTCGGCGTAATTGGTGATGGCGATGGACAGCGCTCCGCCTTCGCCCGCCGCGCGCATCATTTCCACGATGTCCGGGCTGCGGCCCGACTGCGAAATCCCGATACAGGCCGCCTGCCGCAGCTTCAGCGGGCGCTTGTAGATCGAGGCGACCGACGGCCCGACCGAGGCGACGGGAATGCCCGCCTCCAGCTCGATCGCATATTTCAGGTAGGTTGCCGCATGATCGGACGAGCCCCGTGCGACGGTGGCGATCAGGCCGGGATCAGTGCGGCGCAGTGCCGCCGCCGCCGCGACCACGGCAATGCGCGACCGTTCCAGAAACCGGGCCGCCGCTTCGGGGATTTCGGCCACTTCGCGGGCCATGTGGCTGTCGGTCATTCGGCTTTCCTTTCGCCCTCGGGGGCAAGTTTCAGTTCCACGGCGAAGTCATAGGCATCGCCGCGATAAAGAGAGCGGGTGAATTCCACCACCTTGCCACCGGGCAGGTAGGAAATCCGCTCGATCCGCAGCCCGGCGACCCCGGCGGGCACGTCCAGAAGTTCGGCGTCACGGGGTGTCACGTTGACAGCGGAAATGCGTTGCACGGCACGCACCGGGCGCAGGCCGCGTGCCTGCAATTCGGCATAAAGTGAGGTCGTCACCCGCTCCGGTTCGGGCAGGATCGCCTGCGGCAGCGAGGCGCGTTCGATGGCCAGCGGCAGGCCGTCGCTGCTGCGCACCCGTTCCAGCCGGGCCACACGTTCATCGGCCGCGAGACCCAGCGCCATGACCTCTTCTGGCGAGGGGTTGTGCAGGGCGCGCGACAGCCAGCGCGATTCCGAATTCAGCCCGCGTCGCCGCATATCCTCGGTAAATGATGTCAGCAGCGACAGCGCCTGTTCCAGTTTTTCGACCTTCGGCGCGACGAAAGTGCCAGAACCGCGCCGCTGAACCAGTTGGCCCGAAGCGACCAGCGCCTCCACGCCCTTGCGCACTGTGACGCGGGACAGGCCAGTCATGGCCGCCATCTCGCGTTCGGCGGGCAGGCTGTCACCCGGTTTCAGGCGCCCCGAGGCGATGGCCTCGGCAATCCGGCGATGCAACTGCACATAGAGCGGCCCGGCGCCGGTATCGTCAAACCCCTCGGGAGAAAACAGGTGATCCATCACGCCTCCTCCAGTGCCAGTCGCACCGCCCCGTCCAGACCCGAGCCGAGTGGTGCGCGGATTTCCCACAGTTCGCCGAGGTGTCGGGCATAAGACGGTCCGAGGCCACCCAGAAATACAAGCGGCAGCCTGTCCCCCGCCTGAAGCGTTTCAACGATGCCGCGCACTTCTTTCACCGCGTCTTCGAAAATGCGCCGGGCTGCCGGATCGTCGCTTTGCACGATGCGGGGGGCGAGGGCGGCAAATTCTGCGGGTTTGGCGCGAAAGCCGAAAGTTATGATTCCCTCGATCCCGCCAAATTCGCCAAGGACTTCGACCAGAAGTGGTGTCATCGGGGCAAAGCCGTCATCGGCGCGCAGGGCTTCGGCCAGCAGGGTGCGGCCCAGAACGGCGCCGCTGCCCTGATCGCCCAGAACAAAACCCCGTCCGCCAAACTGCCGCATAACGCCCGCACGCTGGACGGCAAAAACCGATCCGGTGCCCATAGCCGCGACGATCCCATCCGCCCCACCCAAAGCGCCGCGGGCTGCGGTCACGGCATCTGTGACGATGCGGGTGCGGGCGAAGGGCAGCATCTGGTGCAGGTGATCCACTGCCGCGCTGATATTCGCGCCCGCCAGCCCCAGCACGGCCACAAGATCGGTTTCCGCAATGGTGTGGCCGGACAGGGCCTGTCTGGTGGCCGTCATGATATTGGCAAAGGTGCCGGTGACGTCGGTGTTCACATTCGCAGGCCCGGCCGCGCCCAGCCCCAGAATGGTGCCCGCGCTATCGGCTACAGCCGCGCGACATCCGGTGCCGCCACCATCGATTCCCAGAAAGACGACCATGCTGCTCCTCACGCTGCATATAAAATACCAAAACAATACCAAATGAAAAGGGGAAAGTTCACATCTCTGAAAAACAAGGGATTTCTGTAAGATTGAAGATTGTTCTTTACAATTGGTATTGGTTTGGCATTATCCAGAGGCAAGGGGGAATCACATGGCAATACGCAGCACCGAAGCACGTCATACACAATCCGAAGGGCTGCACGCGCGCCCGGCGGATGAGGTGCTTGCCCTGCTTCTGGATGCGCAGGTCGCGGCACTTGCGGCGGTGCGTCCGGCGCTTGCCGCGCTGGAACGTGTGGCTGACGCCGGGGCTGAATCGCTGCGTCGGGGCGGGCGCCTGGGCTATGGCGGGGCGGGCAGCTCCGGGTTGATGGCGCTTGCGGATTGCCTGGAGCTTGCGGGAACATTCGGCCTGTCGCCGGATCGCACGCCGATGATGTTTGCCGGGGGGGCCGCTGCGCTGCTGCATATGACGGGCGCGGTCGAGGATGATCCGGCGCTTGCATTGGCGGATCTTGAGACCTCGCGCCTTGGCGCGGGCGATGTGCTGCTGGTCCTGTCGGCGTCGGGCACGACGCCCTACGCGCTGACGCTGGCCGAGGCCGCGCAGGCGCGCGGGGTGACGGTGGCGGGCTTTGCCAATGTCGCAGGTTCTGCGCTGCTGGCGCGGGCGGATCTGCCGGTCCTGCTGGAAACCGGGGCCGAGGTTGTTTCCGGTTCCACCCGGATGGGGGCAGGAACGGCGCAGAAAGCGGCGCTGAACATGGTGTCGGTGCTGATCGGGCTGCGCCTTGGCCATGTGCACGACGGCTATATGGTCAATGTGATCGCCGACAATGCCAAGCTGCTCGATCGTGCGGCGCGCATCGTCGCGGCGGTCGCACGGGTCAGCCGGGCAGAGGCTGACGCCGCATTGTCACAGACTGAAGGCGCGGTGAAGCCCGCGATCCTGGTTGCGCAGGGCCTGTCGCCCGCGGAGGCGCAGGTCGCGCTGGATCGCAGCGGCGGGCATCTGGCCGAACTACTTGAACGATAACAGCCACAGGGCCGGAACAAGGCCCGCATCAGGGAGATGACGATGAAAAGAACCATGCGTTTCGCGCTGCTGGCGAGCACCATGCTCTCAGGGGCGGCGCAGGCCGAGGATGTCACGCTGACCATCGAAAGCTGGCGCAACGATGACCTGTCGATCTGGCAGGATACCATCATTCCGGCTTTCGAGGCGGCCAATCCGGGTATCAAGGTGGTCTTTGCCCCTTCCGCCCCGGCGGAATACAATGCTGTCCTGAACTCGAAGCTGGATGCCGGTTCGGCGGGCGACCTGATCACCTGCCGCCCCTTCGACGCATCGCTGGAGCTTTACAACAAGGGTCAGCTTGCCGACCTTTCGGGTCTCGCCTCGATGGCGAATTTCTCGGATGTGGCGAAATCGGCCTGGCAGACGGATGACGGCGCGGCCACGTTCTGTGTGCCGATGGCATCGGTGATCCACGGCTTCATCTACAATGCCGATGCTTTCGCCGAACTGGGTATCGAAGTGCCCAAGACCGAGGCCGAGTTCTTTGCCGCGCTCGACAAGATCAAGGCAGACGGCACCTATATCCCGATGGCGATGGGCACCAATGACCAGTGGGAAGCTGCGACCATGGGCTATCAGAACATCGGTCCGAACTACTGGAAGGGCGAGGAAGGCCGCAAGGCGCTGATCGCAGGCACCCAGAAGCTGACGGATGAGGCCTGGGTCGCACCCTATCGCCAGCTGGCGAAATGGAAGGACTATCTGGGTGACGGGTTCGAGGCGCAGACCTACCCGGACAGCCAGAACCTGTTCACGCTTGGCCGCGCGGCGATTTACCCGGCCGGGTCGTGGGAAATCTCGGGCTTCAACGCGCAGGCCGGATTCAAGATGGGCGCCTTTGCCCCGCCGGTGCCGGCTGCCGGGGATGATTGCTACATCTCGGATCACACCGACATCGGGCTGGGTATGAATGCGAAGACGGCCCATCCTGACGCCGCGAAAGTGTTCCTTGACTGGGTAGGCTCGCCCGAATTTGCGAAACTCTACGCAAATGCCCTGCCTGGCTTCTTCTCGCTGAATTCCACTCCGGTGGAGATGGAAGATCCGCTGGCCAAGGAGTTCGTGGGCTGGCGCGAGACCTGCAAGCCGACGATCCGGTCCACCTACCAGATCCTGTCGCGCGGCACGCCGAACCTTGAGAACGAGACCTGGAATGCCAGCGCCAATGTGATCAAGGGCACCGAGACCCCGGAAGATGCCGCCAAGCGGCTTCAGGATGGGCTTGCCAGCTGGTACGAGCCGCAAAAGGCCAAGTAAGGCTGTTCTTGCGGAGAGGCCGGGGGGCTGTCTGCCCCCCGGACCCCCCGAGAGTATTTTTCAAGAAGCAAAGGGGACGGTCATGGCGCAGCGGAAGCCTGTTCGCTGGCATATCGTGGTATTTCTGGCACCTGCGGTGTTGGTTTATACAGCGCTGATGATCGTGCCGCTGTTCGGCACGCTGAACCTGTCGCTGTTCAATCTGGACGAAACCAAGACGCGGCTTTTCGTGGGGCTGGCGAATTTCGCGACATTGTTCGGTGATCCGCGTTGGTCAGGGGCGTTCTGGAACGCGCTGGCGAACAACGCCTGGTTCTTCCTGGTGCATATGCTGGTGCAGAACCCGGTGGGGATCTTGCTGGCGGCGCTGTTGTCTTCGCCCCGGTTGCGGTTCTCGGCTTTCTATCGCACGGCGATCTTCATTCCGACGATCCTGAGCTTTGTCATCGTGGGCTTCGTGTGGAAACTGATCCTTTCGCCGATCTGGGGGATTGCGCCGGGGATGCTGGATGCGGTGGGGCTGAAGAGCCTGTTCGCGCCCTGGCTGGGGAAAGAGGAATATGCGCTGACGACGCTGGCCCTGATTTCGGTCTGGCAGTTCGTGGGCATTCCGATGATGCTCATCTATGCTGCGCTGCTGTCGATCCCGGATGAGGTGATCGAGGCGGCAGAGATGGACGGGGTGACCGGCTGGTCGCAGTTCTGGAAGATCAAGCTGCCACTGATCCTGCCGTCGATCGGGATCATCTCGATCCTGACCTTCGTCGGCAACTTCAATGCATTTGACCTGATCTATGTGGCGCAGGGCGCGCTGGCCGGACCGAATTTTGCGACCGACATCCTGGGGACGTTCCTCTATCGCACTTTCTTTGGCTTCCAGTTGCAACTGGGCGACCCGCATATGGGGGCGACGATTGCGACGGCGATGTTCGGGATCATCCTTGTCGGCGTCTGTTTCTACCTGTTCGCCATCCAGACGCGGCTGCGCCGCTATCAGTTCTGAGGGGGCCGCCATGAGCCAGGCACGCCATTCCACCGCCCGCACCTTCGGGGCGCATGCCATCCTGATCACCTATACGGTCATCGCGTTGTTCCCGGTGTTCGTGACGGTCATCAACAGCTTCAAGTCACGCAAGGCGATCTTTGCCGATCCGCTGGCCCTGCCCGGACCCGCGACCTTCGATCTGGTCGGCTATCAGACTGTGCTGAAGCAGGGCGACTTCTTTCAATATTTCCTGAACTCCATGTCGGTGACGGTGGCGAGCCTGTTCTTCGTGCTGATGTTCGGCGCGATGGCGGCCTTTGCCCTGTCGGAATACAGGTTCCGCGGCAATCTGCTGATGGGGCTGTATCTGGCGCTGGGCATCATGATCCCGATCCGGCTGGGCACCGTGGCGATCCTGCAAATGATGGTGGCAAGCGGGTTGGTGAATACGCTGACGGCGCTGATCCTTGTCTATACTGCGCAGGGCCTGCCGCTGGCGGTGTTCATCCTGTCGGAGTTCATGCGCAATGTCTCCGCCGATCTGAAGAATGCCGGGCGCATTGATGGCCTCAGCGAATACACGATCTTCTTCCGGCTGGTGTTGCCGCTGGTCCGGCCCGCCATGGCAACGGTGGCGGTGTTTACCCTCATCCCGATCTGGAATGACCTGTGGTTCCCGCTGATCCTGGCGCCGTCCGAGGCGACGAAGACCATCACGCTGGGCAGCCAGGTGTTCATCGGGCAGTTCGTCACCAACTGGAACGCGGTGCTGGCGGCGCTGAGCCTCGCCATCGTGCCGGTGCTTGTTCTGTATCTGATCTTCTCGCGGCAGCTGATCCGCGGCATCACAGCGGGGGCAGTGAAATGATCCGGATTCTTGTTGCCGGCCTTGGAAACATGGGGCAAAGCCATGCGCTTGCCTATCATAATGACCCTGCCTTTCAGATTGTCGGGCTGGTGAACCGCTCGGTGCCGGATCTGCCCGAGGCGTTGCGCAGCTATCCGCTGAGCCATGATTATGCCGAGGCGCTGGAGCGGCTGAAGCCCGATCTGGTTTGTGTGGCCACCTATTCCGACAGCCACGCCGATTACGCCGTGGCGGCGATGGAGGCGGGCGCGCATGTCTTTGTCGAAAAGCCGCTGGCGACGACGGTGGCCGATGCCGAACGAGTGGTGGCGACCGCCACGCGACTGAACCGCAAGCTGGTGGTGGGCTATATCCTGCGCCACCACCCAAGCTGGCAACGGCTGATCGCGGAAGCGCGCGATCTGGGCGGGCCCTATGTGTTCCGTCTGAACCTGAACCAGCAATCCTCCGGCCCGACCTGGGAGGTTCACAAGGCGCTGATGCAGACCACGCCGCCCATCGTGGATTGCGGGGTGCATTACGTCGACGTGATGTGCCAGATCACCGATGCCGCGCCGGTGGAGGTGCGGGGGATGGGGCTGCGGCTGTCGGACGAGATTGCGCCGGAGATGTATAACTACGGCCATTTTCAGGTGCTGTTCGCCGATGGCTCCTGCGGCTGGTACGAGGCCGGCTGGGGCCCGATGATGAGCGACACCGCCTTCTTCGTGAAGGATGTCGTCAGCCCGCGCGGTGCCGTTTCGATCCGTATGCCCGAAAGCGCGCGGTCAGATAATATCGACACACATACCAAGACCTCCACTCTGCGCATTCATCGCGTGGGGCAGGGGGATGAAGACCTGAACATGACCGATGAACCCGGCCATCAGGCGCTTTGCGACCGCGAACAGGCTTTCGTCGCGCGGGCGATCCGCGAAGACCTCGACCTTGGCCGCCATATGACCGATGCCGTCCGGTCGCTCGCCATCTGCCTTGCGGCGGATGAAAGCGTGCGCACCGGCCATCCCGTGAAACTGTAAGGAACCGCCCTGTGGGAACGCTCAATCTGACCAAAGTGACGAAATCCTTCGGCGCGACCGATGTCATCAAGGGTGTCGATCTGACGGTGAACGATGGCGAGTTTTGCGTCTTCGTCGGCCCGTCCGGTTGCGGTAAATCCACCCTGCTGCGGATGATCGCAGGGCTGGAGGATGTAAGCTCCGGCGATGTGATGATTGACGGGCGGCGGGTCAACGATGTGGCGCCCGCGAAGCGCGAGATCGCCATGGTGTTCCAGAGCTATGCGCTTTACCCGCATCTGACCGTGCGCGACAACATGGGTCTGGCGCTGAAGCAGGCCGGGGTACCGAAGGCCGAAATTGCGCAGGCAACCGACAAGGCCGCTGCCATGCTGTCGCTGGATGCCCTGATGGAGCGGCGCCCGGCGGAGCTTTCGGGCGGGCAGCGCCAGCGGGTTGCCATCGGCCGGGCCATCGTGCGGCGGCCCAAGCTGTTCCTGTTCGACGAGCCCTTGTCGAACCTTGATGCCGCGCTGCGGGTGCAGACCCGGATCGAGATTGCCCGGCTGCACCGCGATCTTGGCGCGACCATGATCTATGTGACGCATGATCAGGTCGAGGCGATGACTCTGGCCGACCGGATCGTTGTTCTGCGGGCAGGCCGGGTCGAGCAGGTCGGTGCCCCGATGGAGCTTTACAACAATCCGGCGAATACCTTCGTCGCGGGTTTCATCGGTTCGCCCCAGATGAACTTCCTGAACGGCGAGGCGCTGGGCCTGCGGGCGGCAACTGTCGGTGTCCGGCCTGAGCATCTGACGCTGGATCGCGGTGCCGGGAAGCTGGTGGCGAAAGTCAGCCACCTCGAAAAACTGGGCGGCGAAACTCTGGTTTATGTGGTCAATCCGACACATGGTCTGATCACCATCCGGCTGTTTGGGGAACATGAGTTCGCGGTGGATGAGGAAATCTCGCTCAACTATGACGAGAATAAACTGTTCTTCTTCGATGAAGATGGCCAGAGATTGTATTAGTCCTTCCAGTTCCCTCTATATATAGGCTCTGGATTTTCTGAAGGCTTATCTGGTCTCCGAAGCAACAAATGTGGCCAGAATATGGGGAAATTGGAAGAAAATGCGGCACAACCATTTCTGCCCCCTAGAAATTGTGCCGGTCCGCGCGTATTGATGGTGGCAATCGGACCCCGATAACGGGGCCATAACCCATCATCCGGGCATTATCCCGGATTTGAGGCGGAGCAGTAAAATGGTGCAAGCGATTAAGTTCGCTGTCCGCAATTCTGCGGGCGGTGTCGTGCAGGGCACGGCAGGTGGAAGTGGAAGCAATTTCATTCAGGTAGGGTCCGGCGAGCAGGTCTCGTTGCACCTCGCGCATTCCAGCGTCGTAGGATACGAGCGCAAGGGCGCCGATCTGATCGTGAAACTGGTGGATGGCCAGACGGTCGACCTCGCCGGGTTCTTCGATGCAGACCCGGGCCGGGTGAACCGGCTTTACCTTTCGGCTGATGGTGAAGTCAGCGAAGTGCTGCTGCAAGACAGCGGCGCAAATGGCGTGATCTATGCCAGCTATGGCCCGGTCGACGCCTGGAACAAGTTTTCCACCCTCGACGACATCCGTTTTGCGGAAGCCGACAACTATGCCGCTGCTGAAATGGTCAGCGACGAGCCGGCTGGTATGGGCTTCCTGGCCCCCGGCCTGCTTGGTGGTGGCCTTGGCGCAGGCGCGCTTGCGGCCGGTCTGATCGGTGGCGCTGCCCTTCTGGGCGGCGGTGGCGGTAATGGCACTGACGGCGCCGGCGACGGAGATGGTGACGGCGACGGCGACGGAGATGGTGACGGCGACGGCGACGGCGACGGCGACGGAGATGGTGACGGCGACGGCGACGGAGATGGTGACGGCGACGGCGACGGAGATGGTGACGGCGACGGCGACGGCGACGGAGATGGTGACGGCGACGGAGATGGTGACGGCGACGGCGACGGAGATGGTGACGGCGACGGCGACGGA
>NZ_LJSC01000059.1:0-55214 GCF_001303875.1 Gemmobacter sp. LW-1
CCGGGTTCGGCCTGCGGCAACCCTGCCCGGTCCAGAGGATCGGACAAGGGGGCCACGGGCTGCGCCGGTGGCTCTGCCAGCCCCGAGCCAAGGGGAGACGTCTGCCCGAAAGCAGGGCCCGCCAGAAGCGCCAGAACCAGCAGAAGCCGCGCGGTTACCATGTGAACGCCTTGCTGATCGACAGTTTCGCGTTCCGTCCCGGCGCCGCATCCAGCGACAGGTTGTTGCGATAGCTTTGGTCGAACACGTTCTCGACCGCGAAGTTCACATCCATCCCGGCAAGGACACCGCTGTCCGGCGTCCAGGTGACGAAGATGTCATGCGTGTCATAGGCCCCGGCCGAGGTGGTGGCGGAAGAGGTGGTGATCCCGTCGAAGTAGTAGCCGCGCCAGCCAAGCACCAGATTGTGCTCGGGCAGTTTGGCACCCAGCGTCAGCGCAACATTTTCGGCAGGCGTGTCGGCCAGAGTCAGACCAGTCGCCGAATCCTTCGATTTCACATGGCTCCAGGCCAGGCTCCCGAACCAGCGCTCCGCGTCATAGGCCGCCTCCAGTTCGGCGCCCCAGATCTTTGCCGCCGCGATATTGCGGTAATACGGTGTTCCGGGGGTGGAATCACGCGTGATAAGGTTGGTCAGGTCATTGTGGAAGGCGGTGGCTTTCAGTTGCAGGCTGTCGCCCTCTGACAGCAGGTTCTGGCGCTGGAAGGTGAAGCCCAGCTCCACCGTTTCGGCCTCTTCCTTGTCCAGGTTCAGACTCGGAGTTTCCCCGGCGGAATAGCTGTAAAGCTCGTCCAGCGTCGGCATCCGCTCGGTCCGGGCCCAGGTGCCGAAGACGCCCCATTGTTCATTGATCTCGTAAAGCACCGAAAGCTTGGGTGAGACGGCGGTATCGTCCGCGGCACTTGCCCCCGCCGCAACCGAGGCAGCCGACGGCGTGCGCTGGCCGAAATCGGCGCGCAGGCCCGGCATGATGGTCAGGCGGTCGTTCCAGGTGAATTCACCCTGCACATAGACGCCGGTCTTGCGGTCTGTACCTTCGGGGTGGAAGCCCAGCGCGCCGACCGACGAGGTGGCGACGCGCTTCTGTTCCGACACCTGGACGCCGAAAGTGACGAAGTTGTCCCAGTTGCCCGCCGAAAGCTCGGCGGTGTTTTCCACCCGCAGCGTCGTGGTCTGATAGGCGAAATCACTGTCACACAGCACCTGCATCGTGCCCGGCGCACACATGAACCCGAACGAGAAGTTGCGCTTCTTCGCCGTGGTATCGGTGTAGGAAAGCTGCACCGTCAGATCGAGGAACGGGTTGTCGGCAAAACCGTGATGCCAGGTCAGCGTGGCGGTATCGTCGATGGTGTGCACATCGGCGGTGCCAAAGCCCGCCATCGCCGCACCACCGGTCTGCGCCACCGCCGTATCGTCAAGATCGCTGTCGGTGCGCGAGAAAGACAGGGTGACGCTTTGCTCATCGCCCTCGCCGAGGTTGAACTTGCCTTTCACAAGGCCCGACATCGCCTCGTGTTCGGTGCCTTGCAGCGCATTGCCAGCACCGTCCTTCATCTGCCCGCCGCGCGAGCTGTTCAGCGCGCCAAGAAATTCGGCATTGCCGCGCCGGGTGGCCCAGATCAGCCCCAGCCGCGAGCTGTCACCGTTGGAGCCATAGCCCGCCTTGAAGCGCAGGGCATTGTTTTCCTCTGCCGTCAGGAAATCCGACGCATCCTTGGTCGTGAAGGACACCACGCCACCGATCGTGCCCGAGCCATAAAGCGTGGACGAGGCCGGGCCGCGCAGCACTTCGACGCGCTTGAACAGTTCCGGGTCGCCGAAGAACGAGCCCATGCGATATTGTTCAAAGAATTTCGGGGCACCATCCACGACGACCTTGATCCGCTCTTCCGAAGCGGTCTGTTCGGTATTGCCGATACCGCGGATGTTGAACGACTGCCCCATGGGCCGGGCCGAAGCCCCGGTGGCCTGCACCCCCGGCACCCCCTTGAACAGGTCACCCACACTCAGGGGCTGGGCGCGGTCGATGTCCTGCTGTTCGATCACGCTGACGGCCTGCGGGGTGTCGATGGCCACTTTCGCCGTGCCGGTGCCAAGAATAATGCGGCCAAGCATCTGGAAGAAACCGCCCGCCTCGGTGGCATCCTGTGCGGCGACGGGTTGGGCGGTCAGCGCCATCGCGGTGGCGGCGGTCATGAGAAGTGCGCGTCTTGAGCGGGTGTGAATAGGCATGGCTGTCCCTTCGGTGACATTCTTGTTTTTGAAGGGCTGGCCGTGGTCGTTTCCACTGCTGGCGGCGCAGGGTCGGAAAATCCGACTTGATCTGTCAGTTTTTGGCTTCTAGAAATGCCGAGTGTAATTGTCAAGTATCCTCTTCCGGCTGCCTGACACCAAATCGCGCCCCAGCCCGGCCCTTGGGTTTCACCCGGCCTCCGCCAGACATGCGCCCCGTCCAGATTCGCATGACGAAAGGATGCCGCCATGGCCGACGGCCAGACACTGCCCCTTGATGCCCCCGCCATCCGTGCCCTGCGCGCGGAATCTCCCAAGACCCGCGCCCGCGATTTCGCGGCGGCGCACGGTCTGACCGAAGCGGCGCTGGTCGCTGCCCATATCGGCCATGGCACGGTCGCCATTGATGCGACGCCCGACCGGCTGTTCCCGCTGATCCGCGATCTGGGCGATGTGCTGGCGCTGACGCGGAACGAAAGCTGCGTGCATGAACGGCGCGGCACCTACAGCGACTATCGCGGCGGCCCGCATGCTGCCATGGTGCTGGACCCGGAAATCGACATGCGGATCTTCCCCTCGCACTGGCTGCATGGTTTCGCGGTCGAGGAAACCGCCGCGGATGGCACGGTCAAGCGCAGTCTTCAGGTCTTTGATGCGGCAGGCGATGCGGTTCACAAGGTGCATCTGAAGCCTGAATCGGATGCGGCGGCCTTCGCCCGTCTGGTCGATGCGCTGCGCCTGCCCGAACAGCAGGCCGAGCGGAGCTATGAGGCCCGCAAGCCGGTGGAACCGGCAAAAGCCGCCCCCGACCGCGCCGCTGCCCTGCGCGCCGACTGGGACCGCATGACCGACACCCACCAGTTTCTGAAACTGGTCAAGGCACAGAAGATGAATCGTCTGGGCGCCTATCGCGTGGCCGGGGCGCCTTATGCCGTGGCGCTGGAGCCGCGTGCGGTGACGGAAACGCTGACCCGCGCCGCAGAAGAGCGCGTGCCGGTGATGATCTTCGTGGGCAACATGGGCTGCATCCAGATCCATGGCGGCCCGATCGAGCGGGTGGTGCCGATGGGGCCGTGGATCAACGTCATGGACCCGCGCTTCAACCTGCATCTGCGCAGCGACCATATCGCCGAGGTCTGGTGCGTGAACAAGCCCACCCGCACCGGCGCCGCGATCAGCATCGAGGCTTTTGACGCCGAAGGCGGGCTGATCCTGCAAATCTTTGGCTATCGCAAGGATACCCCGGCAGATGCGTGGAACGCGCTGGCCCATTCGCTGCCGCGTCTGGAAGCGGTGCCGGCATGAAGGCTCTGACGCTGTCTGCACTGCTTCTGGCCAGCCCCGCGCTGGCCGGGGGCGAGCGGGTCATCACGCTTGGCGGCTCCGTCACGGAAATCGCCGTGGCGCTGGGCGCGCAGGACCGGCTGGTGGCGCGCGACACCACCTCGAACTTCCCGCCCGAGATCGAGGCTTTGCCCGATGTCGGCTACATCCGCGCGCTGTCAGCCGAAGGGGTGCTGTCGCTCGACCCTGACCTGATCGTGGCCGAAGGTGATGCCGGGCCGCAGCAGGCGGTGGATGTGCTGAAGGCGGCGGGTGTGCCCTTCGTGCTCGTGCCCGAAGACCCCACGCCGCAGGGGATAGCCGACAAGATCACCGCCGTCGCCGCCGCGCTGGACATGCCCGAGGCCGGTGCTGCGCTCGCGGCACAGGTGCAGGACGGGCTGGCCGCCGCCGAAGCCCGCGCCGCCGCCGTGACCGACCGCAAGCGTGTGCTGTTCATCCTGTCGCTGCAAGGCGGGCGGATCATGGCGGGTGGTGAAGGCACCGAGGCGGAGGGTATCATCCGTCTCGCGGGCGGTGAAAATGCCGCGACCGGATTTCAAGGCTACAAGCAGATCGCGGACGAGGCTGTCCTGACCGCCGCACCCGATCTGATCCTGATGATGGCGCGCGAGGGGGATCTGTCCATCGCCGATGCCGATATCCTGGCCCATCCCGCGCTGGCCGAAACCCCGGCCGCGCGCAATGGGGCGCTGGTACGGATGGACGGAATGCTGCTTCTGGGCTTCGGTCCCCGCACGCCCGAGGCAGCCCGCGCACTGTATGACGCGCTGTACGGCCAGGCAGGGGGCTGAGGATGGTGGCCCTCTCCCCCGTCGCCCATGGCCTCGCCCGTCCTGACCCGCGCCGCGTTACCTTGCTGCTGGCGCTTGGCACGCTGTTGCTGGCCCTGTTGTCGCTGGGCACCGGCGCGGCGGGGCTTGGCCCGACCGAGCTTCTGTCGGCGCTGACCGGCGAAGGGCTGGACCGGCGCGCGCAGGTGATCCTGTGGGACATCCGGCTGCCGCGTCTGGCGCTGGGATTGATGGTTGGCGCCGCGCTGGCGGTGTCAGGCGCGCTGATGCAGGGGCTGTTCCGCAATCCGCTGGCCGATCCGGGTATCGTCGGCGTCGGCGCGGGCGCGGGGCTGGGGGCGGTGCTGGCCATCGTGCTGGGCGGGCTGTTGCCCGCCGGGGTCGCCGCCTTTGTCGGCGCGCATCTGGTGCCGCTGGCGGCCTTTCTGGGCGGCTGGGTCGCCACGCTGCTGCTTTACCGGGTCGCCACGCGCGGCGGGCGCACCTCGGTTGCCACCATGCTGCTGGCCGGGATCGCGCTGGGGGCGCTGGCAGGCGCGCTGACCGGCATCCTCGTCTATCTGGCTGACGACCGGCAATTGCGCGACCTGACCTTCTGGGGCATGGGTTCGCTCGCCGGGGCAAGCTGGCCCCGGATCGGCGCCAGCCTGCCGCTGATCCTGCCGGTTCTGGTGCTGTCGCCGCTGCTCGCACGCGGGCTGAACGCGCTGGCACTGGGCGAGGCGCAGGCTGCCCATATGGGCATTGCCGTCGAGCGGGTGAAGTGCTTCGCCATCCTTGGCGTCGCCGCAGCGGCGGGCGCGGCGGTCGCGGTGGCGGGCGGCATCGGCTTTGTCGGCATCGTGGTGCCGCATCTGCTGCGCCTGCTGGGCGGGCCGGATCACCGCCATATCCTGCCACAGGCCGCGCTGCTGGGCGGCGGGCTGCTGGTCGGCGCCGATATGATCGCGCGCAGCCTCGTGGCCCCGGCCGAACTGCCCATCGGCATCGTGACGGCCTGCCTCGGCGCGCCGGTCTTCCTGTGGATTTTGCTGCGCCGCAAGGGCGGGATGGGGTTGTAGGATGCTGGAAACCCAAGACCTTCATGTCACGCTGGGACGGCGCGAGATCCTGCGCGGGCTGGACTTCACCGCCAGCCCCGGAACCGTTACCGCCATCATCGGGCCGAACGGATCGGGCAAAACCACCCTTCTGCGTGCCCTGACCGGCGAGGTGCCCTATCGCGGGCGTGTAAACCTGAACGGGCATGACATCGCCCGCACACCTGGGCCAAAGCTGGCCGGGTTCCGCGCGGTTCTGGCGCAGGAAACCCATGTCGCCTTTCCCTTCACCGCAGCCGAGATCGTGCGGCTGGGGCTGGAGGCCGGGATCGGTGCGCATGACCCGACCCTGCCCGAGCGCCTGCTGACCGAAGTCGACCTGCCCGGCTATGGCCCCCGCCCCTATCACGACCTGTCAGGGGGCGAACAGGCGCGGGTGCAACTGGCCCGCGTTCTGGCGCAGGCCCGCCAGCCGGTCACGCCGTCAGGCCCCGGCTGGCTGATGCTGGACGAACCCGTCGCCAGCCTCGACATCGCGCATCAGCTTCTGGTGATGCGGCTGGCGCAGCGGTTTGCCCGGGCGGGCGGCGGGGTGATCATGGTGCTGCATGACCTCAACCTGACAGCCATGGTGGCGGACCGGGTACTGCTGATGGCGGGCGGGCGGTTGGCTGCACAGGGCGCCCCGGCAGAGGTTCTGGCCGATACGGTGCTGCAAGCCGCCTTTGGCTGCGCCATCCGCGCCAATACCGCACCGGCAGAGGGGCCATGGGTCTTGCCGCAATCGGTGCTGACCGGAGCCTGACCTCGCGACGCGCAGTCAGGCCTCCGGGATCGGCAGCACGTCTCGGCGGCGCAATGTCTCCATCACAAAGCGGGAAATGATGGCGCGCAGGCGGACGGTCTGCGTCAGTTCCTGGTAGAAACGATCAAAGGCCGCCATATCAGGCACCACGACACGCAGCATGTAATCCATCGACCCGCCCAGACGATGAACCTCCATCACCTCGGGACGGGGATCGAGGGCGGCCAGAAACTCTGCCCGCCATTCATCACTGTGTTCGATGGCGGCAATTTCGACAAAGACCGTCAGCCCCAGCCCGACGCGCGCCGGATCGACCAATGCGACCCGGCCCGTGATGATGCCTGCCGCCTCCAGCTTCTGCACCCGTTTCCAGCAGGGGGTCTGTGACAGACCAACCTGATGGGCAAGCCGGGCCAGCGACTGGCTCGCGTCGCGCTGCAGTTCGGTCAGGATCTGGCGGTCGATCCGGTCCATCGCGGTCAGGCGGCGATGAAATCGCGGACGAAGGCTGTGGCGGGACGGGCACGGATATCCTGTGGTCGCCCGACCTGTTCGATCCGGCCCATCGACATGACGACGACCAGATCGGCCAGCTCCATCGCCTCTTCCTGATCATGCGTCACGAAGACCGAAGTCAGCCCCGTCGCATCGTGAATGTCGCGCAGTCCCTGTCGAAGTTCCTTGCGAACCCGCGCGTCCAGTGCCCCGAAAGGTTCGTCCAGCAACAACATGCGCGGCTCGATGGCCAGCGCACGGGCCAGCGCCACCCGCTGCCGCTGCCCGCCCGACAGTTGCGCAGGATAGCGCGCAGCGATGTCAGGCAACTGAATCAGGTCGAGCAGGCGTTGCACCCGGCGTGCGATTTCCGCCGCGGGGGGCCGCGTGGCACGGGGACGGGCCTTCAGGCCATAGGCGATATTCTCGAACACCGTCATGTGCCGGAACAGCGCGTAGGACTGGAACACGAACCCGGCCCGCCGCTCCTGCACTGTCAGCCCGGTGGCATCCTCGCCGTCAAACAGAACCCGACCGGAATTGGGGTATTCCAGCCCCCCCAGAATGCGCAGCAGGGTAGTCTTGCCGGATCCCGAAGGCCCGAGCAGCGCCACCAGCGCCCCCGAGGGGATGGACAGGCTGACCGGATGCAGCGCGGCGGTGGTGCCGAAGCTTTTGGCGATTTCGTCGATCTCGATATGCATGGCAGCCTCCTCAGTGGCGGTGGGTTGCGGCGATCTGGTCGGCGTGGCGCCGCTCCAGCACGGTCTTGGCCAGCAGCGTGACCAGGGCGAGCATTGTCAGCACGGCGGCAAGCGAGAAAGCCGCGACCGAAAGATATTCGTTGTAAAGCATCTCGATGGTGATCGGCATGGTCGCTGTCTGGCCCCGGATCTTGCCCGACACCACGGCCACCGCGCCAAACTCGCCCATGGCACGGGCATTGCATAGCAGCACGCCATACAGCAGCGCCCAGCGGATGTTGGGCAGCGTCACGGTGCGGAAGACGTGCCAGCCCCCCGCCCCCAGAGTCAGCGCCGCCTCCTCCTCGGCCCGGCCCTGCTCGATCATCACCGGGATCAGTTCGCGCGCGATGAAGGGGAAAGTGATGAACACGGTCGCCAGAACAATGCCCGGCAGCGCGAAGACGATGGGGAAACCCTGCGCCACCAGCCAGCCACCCAGCAGCGAATTGGCGCCGAACATCAGCACGATGCACAGCCCCGCCACCACCGGCGAAACCGAGAACGGCAGGTCGATCAGGGTGATGAGGAACGCCTTTCCCCGGAAATCAAACCGGGTGATCAGCCAGGCGGCGGCGATGCCGAAGACCGCGTTCAACGGCACGGAAATCGCCGCAATCGTCAATGTCAGCCAAATCGCGGACAGCGCGTCGCGGTTGCCAAGGCTTTTCAGCGCCGCAAGCCAGCCCTGTTTCAGCGCCTCGGCAAAGACCGCGACCAGCGGGGCGCCGACCAGCAGGCCAAGGCCCAGCACAGCGACACCGATCAGTGCGCGGCGGACCAGAGGCGACTCGTCGGTCGGGGCGCGAAAGGAAAAAGCGGACGCATCAGACATAGCCAATCCTCCGGCGGCTCCAGATCTGGATGAGGTTGATGGCCAGCAGCATGGCAAAGCTGATGGTCAGCATCGCGATGCCGATGGCCGCCGCCGCGTCATAGTTGAACTCTTCAAGCTGGATGACGATGAGCAGCGGCGCAATTTCGGTTTTCAGCGGGATGTTTCCGGCGATGAAAATGACCGAACCGTATTCCCCCACCGCCCGCGCCAGCGCCAGTGCGAAGCCGGTCAGCGCGGCGGGGGCGAGCATGGGCAGGATGACCCGGCGCAGGGTCGTGAGACGGCTGGCCCCCAAAGTGGCGGATGCCTCTTCCACCTCGCGCTCGATCTCCTCGACCACGGGCTGAACGGTGCGTGCCACGAAGGGCAGGCCCACGAAGACCAGCGCGATCAGGATGCCGGTCTGGGTATAGGCGATCTTCCAGCCGATCTGTTGCGCCAGACCGCCCAGCACCCCGTTCGGCGCGTAAAGCGCGGTCAGGGCGATCCCCGCCACCGCTGTTGGCAGGGCGAAGGGCAGATCCACCGCCGCATCCAGCAGCCTGCGACCCGCAAAGCGGTAGCGCACCAGAACCCAGGCCAGCAGCGTGCCGAACACCAGATTGAAGATTGCGGCAAAGAATGACAGCCGGAACGACAGGAACAGCGCCGACCAGACACGCTCACGGTTCACCACATCCCACAGGTTGCCCGGCCCGAAGCTGACGCCCTTCGCAAGAAGGGCGCCCACCGGCAGCAGCACGACGATGGACAGCATCGTCAGGGTGATCCCCGCCGACAGGCCAAGGCCCGGCATCGGGGATCGTTGATACAGGGGCCTGCCCATCACCGCCTCACTTCGCCGTATAAATCTGGTCGAAGGTGCCGCCATCCCCGAAATGTTCGGGCTGCGCCTGTTTCCAGCCCCCGAAATGGTCGATGCCAACCAGATCGAGCTTCGGGAACCGCGCCACATCCGCCGGATCGGCCGCCGAACTGTCCCAGGCGCGATAGAAGTTGCGGAAGGCGATGGCCTGCCCTTCCGGCGAATAGAGGTATTCCAGATAGGCCGTCGCCAGCGCGCGCTGTTCGTCCGAAGCGATATTGCTCTCGACAAGGGCCACAGGCGGCTCGGCAAGGATCGAGACCGAGGGCACCACGATATCGAACTGATCGTCGCCCAGTTCCTTCAGTGCCAGATAGGCCTCGTTCTCCCACGCGAGCAGCACATCCCCGATGCCCCGCTGTGCGAAGGTCGTGGTCGCGCCCCGCGCACCGCTGTCCAGGACCGGCACATGAGTGAACAGATCATGGACGAAGGTTTTCGGATCTTGCCCGTTCTTTTCGGCCCAGGCCCAGGCCGCCAGATAGTTCCAGCGCGCCCCGCCCGAGGTTTTCGGGTTCGGGGTGATCACCTCCACCCCGTCCCCGACCAGATCGCCCCAGTCCTGAATACCCTTCGGATTGCCCTCCCGCACCAGAAACACGATGGTCGAGGTATAGGGCGACGAATTGTGCGGCAGTTTCGATTGCCAGTCGGAGGGCAGCTTGCCAGCCTCGGCGATCTTGTCGATGTCCGAGGCCAGTGCCAGCGTCACCGCCTGCGCGCCAAGGCCGTCGATGACCGACCGCGCCTGACTACCCGAACCGCCATGGCTGGTCTCCAGCGCGGGCGCCGGATGGCCCAGCCCGGTCCAGTGCTTTGCGAAAGCCGCGTCAAATTCGCGATAAAGTTCCCGCGTCGGATCATAGCTGACGTTCAGCAGGTTTTCGGCATGCAGAGGCGCCGGACCGGCGAGCACGCCGGCGGCGAGCGTGACGGCAGCGAGGGTTGAGGCCAGCCATGCCCGCAACGAGACCGGCTGCCCGCGCACCGTTTTCAGGCCCGTGGAGATCGTGACCGTGCCATCACCGTGCTCGGCCACCACAGGGCCCTGGGCGATGATATGGCGGGAAAGAGCAACAGAGCTGATCATGACGTTCTCCTGTCAATAGAGGCGGTCGATCCGCCGATACCTCAATCACGATCTATCTTATCGTTATTTGCAACAGAAAAATAACGTCTTAATTTGTCGTGATTATAGAACGGTCTTCTACATGCAAATTTTTGTTATTTTACTTCAAATAGATAGACGAAATACTCATGCGAAAAACCGACCCGGAACAGGCAGGGTCAGGCAGCATCCTCGGGTAGTCAGCATCAAAACAGTGGGTCACAAGCGATCAAAAAACAGGCAAATGATGCAAACGGCACCAGAACCCACCCCGGCATCCCCATCGGCAAAGGTGCCGGGCACAGGTGCAACACCCGCTCTGACCCCGCCAACTGACAGCTTGCGATTCTGCGGGAAATCCCGTTTAAGCGCGCCCGACAGCGCAAGCATCCGGCAGCCTTCGCACAGCGACCCCGGCCACGCGCAGCAACCTTCAGGGCGGCGTCCGCAGGACGCTTCCCGCATGATCTGGACACGTTTCACCTATACCGTGCCGCAAGGCATGGCGCGGCATCTCTGGTGGCCTTTGCCGCCAAACGCCCGACACGACCCTTGCCAGGAGCCTGCCTATGAACACGACCCTCAAGCTCGCCATCGGCAGCGTCATCGTCGGGGCAATCGTGCTGGCCATCAAGGCACTGGCCTGGTGGATCACCGGCTCGGTCGCGCTTTATTCCGATGCGCTGGAAAGCACGGTGAATGTCGCAACGGCCATCGCCGCGCTGATCGCAATTCGCGTGGCCTCGCGCCCCGCCGATGCCTCGCACCCCTACGGGCACCACAAGGCCGAATTCTTCAGTGCCGTGCTGGAGGGGGTGATGATCATCATTGCCGCCCTGCTGATCCTGCGCGAGGCGTTTCACGGCTTCATGAATCCGGTCGCGCTTGACCTGCCGATCGAGGGCCTGCTGATCAACGGGGCTGCGACCGTCATCAACGCGTTCTGGGCCTGGCTTCTGGTCACGCGCGGGCGCATTGGCAAGTCACCGGCACTGGTGGCCGATGGCAAGCATCTGTTCACCGATGTGATCACCTCGGCCGGGGTGGCCATCGGCGTGCTGCTGGCCATCGTGACGGATTGGTGGGTACTCGACCCGATCATGGCGGCGCTGGTGGCCGTCAACATCCTGTGGTCAGGTGCGAAAGTCGTGCGCGATTCGCTCAGCGGTCTGATGGACGAGGCCGTTCCGCAGGATGTTCTGGACCGCGTGCGCGGCATCATCTCGACCGAAGCGGGTGGCGCGGTAGAGGCGCATGACCTGCGCACCCGCCACGCCGGCAAGGCGACCTTCATCGAATTTCACCTTGTCGTGCCCGGAGAGATGAGCGTTTTCGATGCCCATGAAATCTGTGACCAGGTGGAAGAAGCCCTGAAGACCGCTGTTCCGGGCGCACGGATCACCATTCATGTGGAGCCCGAACACAAGCAGAAACATGCTGGGATTGTCGTTCTGACCTGACATCGGAAGAAGAAGGCACCGTCACTCCCAGGAAACGCGCGAACAGGATGGAGCGACGGTGCCAATGTCCAGCTTTGGACCCGGACAAGCTGACTCTGCCCCGGAAATCGCCCCCGCGCCTTGACCTGCATCAAATTGCCGTGCGCACCCCTGCGTCCGCCTGTCGCAGCAGCCAGCGCACAAAAGCCGCCAGCGGCGCACGCATGGTGCCCGGACGATGCACGATGAAATAGCCCTCGCGGTCGGAATCCTCGTGCAACTGCCGCAACCGGCCAGCGGCAATGTCGCGCTCGACAAAGGCGCGGGCGATCACCGCCACCCCCTGCCCGTCCCGTGCCGCGTCCAGCATCAGATTGCCCGGCAGCGAGATCATGCCCGCGCGACGGATCAGACCATGTTTCTCCAGAAACGCACTTGCCTCGGTGGTGCCCAGTTCCTGTAGCCATGGCAGGGCCGCCAGATGGGCCATATCCGACGCCATATGTTCGGGCACCAGCGCGGGCGCAGCCACCACCACGACCGAGGAGCGCAGCAAAAGCCGCGATTCAAGTCCGGGCCAGTCGCCGTTGCCATAGCGCAGCGCGATATCGGCATCGCGTCCCAGTTCGCGCAGTTCCGAGGCCGGGTCGATCATCAGGTCGACGCCGGGATGGCGTGACCGGAAATCCGGCAGACGCGGCAACAGCCAGCCCCCGGCAAAAGCGGGGGTGGTGGTCACCCGTAACGGGCGCGTAGCCTCCGCCCCGGTGAGTTCGGCAATGATGGCGGCGATCTGGCCAAAGCCAAGCTCCAGCACATCGGCCAGCCGCCGCCCTTCGGCGGTCAGCACCAGCCGCCGCCCGCCGCGATCCACCAGCGCGATGCCCAGATGGGTTTCCAGCCCGCGGATTTGCTGGCTGATCGCAGCATGGGTCACGCCGATACGGGCGCCAGCCTCCTCCAGCCCGGAGGCAGAGGCAAAGGCTGAAAACGCCCGCAGTGCCGAGAGAGGCGGAAGATCACGCCATTCCGTCATGTAAGACTGACTTTCAAATCCAAAGAATCGCTGCCTCGCGAGACAGCATATTTTCAGGCACATTAAGGCATATAGAGAAGCCGGAGGTCAAAGAAATGCTTAACCTGATCGCACAAAGTCTGCTGATCGCGACGCGAATGGATCGCGGCACAGGGCGCGAAAAGCTCGCGGAGCAGCGGCGGCTGGAGGATGAATGGTTCTGGCAGGGGCGGAACACGCCGCAACAGGACCGGCACCGGGACTGAGGCACATGATATCCCGACACTTATGCCGTCCGAAATGAAAACCCCCGCCGGTGGCGGGGGTTTGTCGTTGCAGGGAACCTGCGATTACTCGCCGCCACCCAGGCTGTGCACATAGACCGACACCGCGCGGATCTGGTCTTCCGTCAGACGGGCGTTCCAGTTGGGCATCACGCCAAACCGCGCATTGGTCACCGTTTCAGTGATCGTCGCCCGGTCACCGCCGTAAAGCCACACGGCGTCCGTCAGGTTCGGCGCGCCCTGCGCCCGGTCTCCGGTGCCGTTTTCCGCGTGGCAAGCCGCGCAGTTGTCGGCAAAGACCGTCGCCCCGGCAGCCGCCTTGGTCGCGTCATGTTCCTGCCCCGAGATCTGGAGGACGTATTCAACGACCTCCTCGATCTGCGGTTTTTCCAGCAGGCCATCAGCGCCGAACTTCGGCATTTCCGAATAGCGGGCATCGGCGTCGGTGGTGTTGCGGATACCATGGGTGACAGTCGTATGGATGTCCTCCATGGTGCCCCCCCACAGCCAGTCGTCGTCCAGCAGGTTGGGATAACCCTTGTTGCCGGCCGCGCCTGCCCCGTGGCACTGGGCGCACCAGGTCTTGAACACGGCGGCACCCGCAGCCTTGGCATAGCCGTCCAGTTCGGGATCGGTCGAGATCGCGTTCAGATCGGCGGCCACCAGTTTCGCCTTGATCGGCGCATTGGCGTCGTCGAACCGCTTGATCTCTTCCGCCACGGCGAGACGGGTATCACCCGCCGCGGTTTCGCCCGTCATGCCCTGCGTGGCGCTGCTGATCAGCGGCCAGGCCGGATAGGCGATGGTATAGCCGATCGCCCAGATGATCGTCAGGTAGAAGGTCCACAGCCACCAGCGCGGCATCGGGTTGTCATATTCCCGGATGCCATCCCATTCGTGCCCGGTGGTCGGAACCTCACCCGGTTTCTTTACTTGCTTGGCGCACATGTCTTACGCCTCCTTCAGTTTGCTGGCGTCCGGTTCCGCCCCGGACGCGGCGGGCCGCGTCTCGTTGCGGAAGATCGACATGGCGGCTTCGTTCTGTGCCTTGCGACTGCCGGGGCGGAAGGCGTAGAAAACCACGCCCACGAACACCAGCGTCATGAACAGAAGCATCCAACTGTCGGCGAAGTGGCGGAGAAGGCTATAAACGTCCATATCCCCCTCCTTACCGCGCCGGATCCGGCTGGAAGGTCGAGAAGTCGACCAGCGTGCCCAGCATTTGCAGATAGGCGATCAGCGCATCCATCTCGGTCAGCTGCGGCTGGCCGTCGAAGTTGCGGGTCTGCGCCTTGGGATACCGCGCCAGAAGGCCCTCGGTATCGGCATCCGGCGAAGCCTGCGCCGCAAAGTCGGCCTCGGCATTCTCCATCATCTCGTCGGTATAGGGAACACCGACCAGACGGTTGGCCGACATCGAGTCCTTGATGTAGCGGGCGTCGATGACGTTGCCCATCAGGAACTCATACTTCGGCATCACCGATTCCGGCACCACAGATTGCGGGTTCTTCAGGTGGTCGACATGCCATTCGTCGGAATAGCGGCCACCCACGCGGGCCAGATCCGGCCCGGTGCGTTTGGAGCCCCACTGGAACGGATGGTCATACATCGATTCCGCCGCGAGGCTGTAATGGCCATAGCGTTCGACCTCGTCGCGCATCGGACGGATCATCTGGCTGTGGCAGACATAGCAGCCTTCACGGATGTAGATTTCACGCCCCGCAAGCTCCAGCGGGCTGTAGGGGCGCATCCCCTCCACCTTCTCGATGGTGTTTTCGAGGTAGAACAGCGGCACGATCTGCACCAGACCGCCAATCGTCACCACGAGGAAGGACAGCACGAGCAGCAGCGTCGCATGCGTCTCGATGGCCTTGTGTTTGTCAAGAAAAGCCATTGCAGTCGCTCCTCATTCTGCCGGGACGAAGTTGTTCGCGTTGACAGCCGCCTTGGCAGGCTGGGCACGAACGGTCATCCACAGGTTGTAGCACATGATGATTGCCCCGGAGAGGAACATGACCCCACCCAGCGCGCGCACCACATACATCGGGAACTTCGCGGCCACGGTATCGGCGAAGGCGTTGACGAGGAAGCCATTGGCATCCACTTCGCGCCACATCAGGCCTTCCATGATGCCGGTCACCCACATCGACGAGGCGTAGAGCACGATGCCGATGGTCGCCAGCCAGAAGTGCCAGGACACGAGGCTCAGGCTATACAGCCGTTCGCGGTTCCACAGGCGCGGCACGAGGAAGTAAAGCGCGCCGAAGGTGATCATGCCGTTCCAGCCAAGCGCGCCGGAGTGGACGTGACCGATGGTCCAGTCGGTGTAGTGCGACAGCGAGTTCACCGCCTTGATCGACATCATCGGACCTTCAAAGGTCGACATGCCGTAGAAACCGATGGACACCACCATCATGCGGATGATCGGATCGGTGCGCAGCTTGTCCCAGGCGCCCGAAAGCGTCATCAGGCCGTTGATCATGCCACCCCACGACGGCATCCACAGCATGATCGAGAACACCATGCCCAGAGTCGAGGCCCAGTCCGGCAGCGCGGTATAGTGCAGGTGGTGCGGACCGGCCCAGATATACAGGAAGATCAGCGCCCAGAAGTGGATGATCGACAGCTTGTAGCTGAAGACCGGGCGTTCAGCCTGCTTCGGCACGAAGTAATACATCATGCCCAGGAAGCCAGCGGTTAGGAAGAAGCCCACGGCGTTGTGGCCATACCACCATTGCGTCATCGCATCCTGCACGCCCGAGAACAGCGAGACCGATTTCGACGACAGGAAGCTGACCGGGATTGCGAGGTTGTTCACCACATGCAGCAGCGCCACGGTAACGATGAACGACAGGTAGAACCAGTTCGCCACATAGATATGCGGCTCTTTCCGCATGATCACCGTACCCAGGAACACCAGCAGAAACGAGACCCAGACCACCACGATCCACCAGTCGATGTACCAGACGGTTTCGGCATATTCCTTGCCCTGCGAGCCGCCCAGTACATAGGAGGTCGCCGCGAGCACGATCATCAGCTGCCAGCCCCAGAACACGAACCACGCCAGATTGCCGCCCCACAGGCGTGCGGCGCTGGTGCGCTGAACGACGTAGAAGGCGGTACAGATCAGGGCGTTGCCCCCGAAGGCGAAGATCACGGCCGAGGTGTGAAGCGGACGCAGGCGTCCGAAGTTCAGAATCCCCTCGACGCCGGGAATGTTGAGTGCGGGGAAAGCCAGCTGGAAGGCGATGACCACCCCCACCAGAAAGCCCACGACGCCCCAGAAGGCCGTCGCAATGACGCCGGCGCGCACCACACCGTCGTTATATTCATTCACGGCTACCGTGACCGGCTCACCCATGCGGCGTGCCACCCAGATAAAGGTGATGGCTGCCGCAAGCATGACGACGATCGCGTTAACCTGATAAGGCAGGTCGTGCGCGTAATTGGCGGCGATCGCGGCGAAGACCGCGACCACGCCAAGCACGACCAGTTTAACGTAATCCCACATTTTGCGTCCCTTCGTCTTGGCCCGGTCCATCCCGCTGGTCGGCGAGTCGCCCGGACGCTTTTCGACTGTCCCGCTTTCGCAGATGCGGCGACAGGTGGCATTGATCCATGTCAACCCAAGGGATCCCGCAGGTTGATCGAAGTCAATGCGGCATGCTGCCCGCGCGGCTATAGTGTCCATTATCCAAACGCGCGAGGAGATTGAGAAAATGAGCTACAAGACCCTCACAACCGTCGTCACTTCGGCAGAGGAGGCGCAAGCCACCATAGCCCCGGTGGCACGGCTTGCGGATGCGCTGGACGCGCATCTTGATGTGCTGGCGCTCGGGGTTGACCGGACCCAGGTCGGCTATGCCTATATCGGGGGTGGCAGCGTCATCCTTCAGGCCGCACTTGACCAGGCCGAGGCCGAGGCCCGTGCCACCGAAGCCGCCGCACGGGCGGCGCTTGAGGAATATTCCGCCGACCAGCGGTGGGCGGTTGAAAGTGCTGTCGCCCAGTTGGGCGCGCTGTCCGATCTGGTATCGCTGAAGGCACGTTTCTCGGATCTGGTTGTTCTGCCCCCGCCCTATGGCAAGGGCAAATCCTCCGAGGCGGAAGCCGTGGTCGAGGCGGCCCTGTTCGAAAGTCAGGCCCCCGTTCTCGTCCTGCCCGAAACCGTCCGCGAAGTCGCGATGCCGCAACGCGTGGTCATCGGCTGGAACCAGAGCCGCGAGGCCATGGTGGCAGTGCGCCGCGCCCTGCCCTTCCTGAAAGGCGCGCAGATGGTCAACATCGCCATCATCGACCCGCCGCAGCACGGTCCCGAACGGTCCGACCCCGGCGGCGCGCTGTGTCAGATGCTGGTGCGCCATGGCGTGAAGGCAGAGGTTTCGGTGCTGGCCCGGACCATGCCGCGCATCTCGGACGTGCTGAACCGCCATGTCCGCGACATCGACGCCGACATGCTGGTGATGGGCGCCTATGGCCATTCGCGTTTCCGCGAGGCCATTCTGGGCGGCGCCACCCGCAATATGCTGGAACACGCCGAAGTGCCGGTGCTGATGGCCCACTGATCCCGGCCGCGCCCGCTTTGGCGGGCGCGGGCCTTTTGATCACGCGGAACGGATCTGCCTCTGCCAGTAGGCGTGCAATTCCTCAACCTTCGCGCTTGTCAGCAATGGCATCGCGGGCCGGAGCTGATCTTCCGACCAGTCCCACCACTTCATCTCCAGCAGAAGCGCGACGGCGCTCTCATCGAACCGGCTTCGAATGGTCTTCGCCGGATTTCCCGCCACGATGGCATAGGGCGCGACGTCGCGGGTCACCAGAGCCCGCGTGCCGATCACGGCGCCATCGCCGATCGTCACCCCCGGCATGATGATGGCCTCTGACCCGATCCAGACATCATTTCCAATGACCGTATCCCCTGCGGGACGATAGCCATTTTCCGCGCCCTCGAAGGCAGCAACTTCTGGCATCCAGAAAAAGGGAAAGGTGCTGACCCAATCATTCCGGTGGCCCTGATTGCCCGCCATGATGAAGGCCGCCCCCGACCCGATGGAACAGAAGCTGCCGATGACCAGGCGGTCAGCCCCTTCATCCGGCAACAGATATCGCGCACAGTCGTCAAAGCTGTGACCGTGATAGTATCCTGAATAGTAGCTGAACCGCCCGACAGTGATGTTCGGGTTCGTCACCTGCCGGTCGAGTGTCACCCCGCGGAAGGGGCTGTCAAAATAGTTCTTCATTTGCAGTTCTCTGAATGGACAAGGGTAATCGCGCTCAGGCGAAGAAAGCGCAATCGCGAGGGCGATGCGCTATGGCCCTGCCACAAGGCGAAGGGCGTCCTTCAGATGGTTCGGTCGCAGATTTCACGGGGTCCTCGAAGACGCTGCATGGAACGCCCGGCAATCATAGGGAAGATGCCGCCGTGCGCAAGTCAGCCCAGCACGCCGCCGTCGCTGTCGTCGCCCGCCTCTTCCAGCAGGAGGTCGAAATCGGGGATGGTGACGTGGCGCTTGCCATCCAGCAGGATGATCCCCTCGCGCCGCAGGGCCGAGATCTGGCGGCTGACGGTTTCCAGAGTCAGGCCCAGATAATCGGCCATTTCCTCGCGCGTCAGCGGCAGGTCAAACACCAGCGGCCCCTTCGCCGCCTTCAGCTTCAGCGTCGCGTCGCGCCGGGCGATGATGGCCAGAAGCGAGGCGATCTTTTCCCGCGCCGTCTTGCGCCCCAGAAGCAGCATCCATTCACGCGCGGCGTCCAGCTCGTCCAGCGTCATCTCCAGCAGGCGCTGGCCGATGTGAGGCGTGGACAGCATCATGTCCTCGAACGGCTTCTTGCGGAAACAGCACATCACCAGATCGGTGGTCGCCGTCACATCATAGGCAGCAGTGGACCGGCCGGGCCGCCCGACGAAATCCGATGGCAGCAACAGCCCGACCATCTGGCGACGGCCATCTTCCATCGTCTGCGTCAGTGTGGCGATACCGCTGACAACGGAAGCCACGAAATCCATCCGGTCGCCCGACCAGACAACCGTCTGACCGGCCTGATAGGAGCGGTAATATTTGATCTGCTCCAGCCGCGACAGCTCATCCGCCTCGCAGCGGGCACAGACCGCACGGTGTCTGATGGGGCAATCCCCGCACTCGTGATGCACTGGGTGCATGTCCTGCATCGGCATCCCGGTTTCCTGGTCTTGATCTGGGTCAAGGCTGTTGCGCGTTACGCCTTCTAATCTAGTGGCATGGACAAGGAATCGCAACTCACCCGGCTCGGTCTTTTCGACGCGCGTGTGCCCCGCTACACCAGCTACCCCACGGCCCCGCATTTCGGAAACGACGTCAGCCCTGCGCTGTTTACCCGCTGGATCGAGACGATTCCGGCCGGATCTGCAATCTCGCTCTATCTGCATGTGCCGTTCTGCCGGCGCCTGTGCTGGTTCTGCGCCTGCCGCACGCAGGGCACGTCCAGCGACGAGCCGGTGCTGGCCTATGTGCAGACCCTGAAGGCAGAAATCGCGCTCTTGAAGGCGCATCTGCCGAAGGGCGTGCATCTGAGCCGCCTGCACTGGGGCGGTGGCACGCCGACCCTGCTGAAGCCCGACATGATCCGCGATCTGGCGGCAACGGTGTTCGATGCGGTGCCGATGGGCGAAGGCGCGGAGTTTTCGGTCGAGATTGACCCCGACGAGGTGGATGCTGCGCGGCTGGACGCGCTGGCGGCAGCGGGGATGAACCGCGCCTCGATCGGCGTTCAGGATTTTGACCCTGAAATTCAGGCCACCATCGGCCGTATCCAGCCTTACGATCTGACCAAACGTGTCGCTGACATGATCCGTGACCGTGATGTTCGCAGCCTCAATGCCGATATCCTTTACGGTCTGCCGCACCAGACCCAGGCGCGGATTGCCGACAGCGTGCAGAAATTGCTGACACTCTCCCCCGACCGGGTGGCACTTTACGGCTACGCCCATGTGCCGTGGATGAGCCGTCGCCAGCAACTTATCCCCTCGGATGCCATCCCAACCCCGCAGGAGCGGCTGAAGCTGTTTGAAACAGCAGCGCAGCTGTTCGACTGGGACGGATACGAATCCATCGGCATCGACCATTTCGCGCGTCCTGATGACGGGCTGGCGGTAGCGGCCCGGAGCGGCGGCTTGCGGCGGAATTTCCAGGGCTATACCGATGACCGTGCCGATGTGCTGGTGGGGCTTGGTGCCTCCAGCATCTCGCGCTTTCCGCAGGGCTATGCGCAGAACGCCTCGGGCACCTCGGATTACACCAAATCCGTGCGCGCCGGGCATTTCACCACGCATCGCGGCCATGTGTTCAGCGGTGAAGACAAGCTGCGCGGCCGCATCATCGAGGCGCTGATGTGCGACTTCCACGTCTCGCGGGCAGAGTTGCTCCGCGATTTCGCTACCGATGACGCCGCGCTGTCGGCCATGTTCGCGGCGGCGAAGGCTCAGTTCGGCGAAATGGTGCGTGTCGATGCGGACGGCCTGTCCATCCCGGTGCCCGCCCGCCCGCTGACCCGGATTATAGCCCGCACCTTCGACGCCTATGACCATAGCAAGGCCCAGCATTCCGCGGCGATCTGAGGGGGCCGGACCGCCGCTGCAAAGAGGCTGCGCTCCGGCATGACGGGATCGTGCTGCGCTGTGCGGCCACCGCACCGCAGGGCGGTGTTGAAACCCAGACCAGTGCCGAGGGCTGGACGGTGGTTCTGCCCGGCACCGCGACCTCGGGCGAGGCGGCGGGGACGATCAGGATTGACAGCACCCGCTTCACCGGAACTTTTTCGGCGGTGAGGACGGCTTGATCTGGTTTCTCGACCCCGAACAGCAGGCCGCACTGCGCAACGGCACACACCTGACCGCCCTGGCAGGAACGCTTGCGGCGCTGACGGGCTTGGCGGCGGCGATGCGGAAGGTGCAGGAATGCCTTGAGCGCGAGCGCGTGGCCCCCTGAACCCCGCTCCCCTCGATTCCTGACCCTCAGGCCGAAGGGCCGAAGCTTTCCACCCACTCCACCATCTGCGGCAGGCAGACCGTGTGCAGGTCATAGCCTTTGACAATGGTTTCACGCGCGGCGCGTCGAAGGTCCATGAACCGTTCGGGCCGCGCAAGCGCACGGGTGATCATCTTCGACCAGCCCTCGACATCGAAGAAATCGACCAGACGGCCATTCACCCCGTCTTCGATCAGTTCGGCCACCGGCGCGGTGCGCGAGCCCACGACCATGCATCCGGCGCCCATCGCCTCCAGCATCGACCAGCTCAGTACGAAAGGATAGGTCAGATAGGCATGCACGCGGCTGACCTGCATCATGCTGACAAAGGTGGGATACGGCACCTTGCCCTTGAAATGCACCCGCGACATATCCAGCCGGTCTTTCACCTGATCCAGATAGATGTTCTTCCAGCTTTGGCCCTCGGGCGCGGGACGGCCATAGCTGACCTCATCACCGCCCACGATCACCACCTGCGCCTCCGGCCGTTCGGCCATGATGGCGGGCAGCGCCCGCATGAAGGTGTGATAGCCGCGATAGGGTTCCAGATTGCGGTTCACGAAGGTCAGCACCTCGTCCCCTGCCTTCAGAACCCTGCCATTCGGAAGCGTCAGCGTTGCAGTCGGATCGGGCTTCATCACGCCGGTATCCACACCGTCGAAGATGACCTTGATCCGTTCTCGCAGGATCGGCGGATAGGTGCTGGCCTGCCAGCGCGTCGGCGACAACCCTGCATCGGCATGCAGCAGCGCCTGCCCCAGATGCGTGGTGCGGCCCTGGGCGATGATGACCTGATCGAAATTCGGGCGGTCGAATTCGGGATCAAACCCGACATCCGCGCCACGGCCCTTGTAGTAAAATTCGGCATAGACCAGCAGCTTCGCCTCGGGCCAGACCTCTTTCAGAAACAGCGTCTCGCCCCAGCCGGAATGGCCGAAGATCACGTCGGGAACATAGCCCTGCTCGCGCATCTGCATCGCGGCGCGGGCCACGGTGACGCCGCGGTCGCTCATCTGTGTGTAGTTGCGGCCCAGACGGCAGGCCTGCGGATCGGGCGCCGGGCTGTTGTGGCGATATTTCACAACCCGGATTTCAGAGCTTCGGTTGTTGGTCGTATCCGTCAGCGCGATGCAGTCATGGCCACGCCGCTGCATTTCCGGTGCCAGATGCAGGAACTGGGCAGGGAAATTCTGGTGAACGAAAAGAATTTTCATGCAATGCCTCGTCACGCGCCGAAAGCGGCGGCCATCAGGGCACGGGTATACTCGGTTTGCGGTGTCTCGAACACCGCCTGCCCGTCTCCGGCTTCCACAACGTCGCCATTCCGCATCACCAGAACCTTGTGCGACAGCGCCCGCACCACCCGCAGGTCGTGGCTGATGAACAGATAGGCAAGGCCGTATTTGCGCTGCAACGCGCGCAGCAGGTCGACGATCTGCACCTGCACCGTCATGTCCAGCGCCGATGTCGGTTCATCCAGCACCACCAGTTTCGGCCGCAGGATCATGGCGCGTGCCACCGCGATGCGCTGGCGCTGCCCGCCGGAAAATTCATGCGGGTAACGCCCCATGGCGGCCGGGTCCAGCCCGACCTCAACCATGATGTCGCTGACCATCTCGAGCCGGTTGCGACCCGGTTCAAGACCGTGAACGCCCAGACCTTCGGCAATGATCTCCTCCACCGTCATCCGGGGGCTGAGCGATCCGAAAGGGTCCTGAAACACGATCTGCATGTCACGGCGCAAGGGGCGCAGCTGGCGGCTGTGCCAGCCCGAGATTTCCTGGCCCATGAACACGATCCGCCCTTCCGAACCGATCAGCCGCATGATGGCCAGCGCCAGCGTCGTCTTGCCAGAGCCGCTTTCACCGACGATGCCCAGCGTCTCGCCCGCGCGGACAGAGAGGCTTGCGTCGTTCACCGCCTTCACATGGCCGGTGACCTTGCGCATGAGGCCGCTGTGGATCGGGAACCAGACGCGCAGGTTTTCGGTGCGCACCAGTTCGGGCGCACCCTCGAGCACCGGATCGGGGCGGCCCTTCGGTTCTGCCGCCAGCAGCTTCCGGGTATAGGGGTGCTGCGGATTGGCAAAGATTTCGGCTGCGGGCCCCTGTTCGACAACCTCGCCGTCCTTCATCACGCAGACACGGTCGGCGATGCGCCGCACGATCCCCAGATCATGCGTGATGAACAGCATCGACAACCCTTCGCTGCGCTTCAGATCCGCCAGAAGGTCAAGGATCTGCGCCTGAATCGTCACATCGAGCGCGGTGGTCGGCTCATCCGCGATCAGCAGTTCCGGCCCGTTGGCCAGTGCCATGGCGATCATCACGCGCTGCCGCTGCCCACCCGAAAGCTGATGCGGATAAGATCCCAGCCGGCTTTCGGCATCGCGGATACCGACCTTGTTCAACAGATCGACAACCCGCGCCCGCGCCGCCTGTCCCCGCAGCCCCTGATGCAGCGCAAGGCTTTCGGTCAGCTGCTTTTCGATCGTGTGCAGCGGGTTCAGGCTGGTCATCGGCTCCTGAAAGATGAAGCTGATGTCATTGCCCCGGATACGGCGCAGATCCGCCTCGGGCGCGCCCACCATTTGCGTGCCCTGATAGGTGATGGAGCCCTCCATCATCGCGCTGTCAGGCAAAAGTCCCACGGTGGACAGCGCCGTCACCGACTTGCCCGACCCGCTTTCCCCCACCAGCGCGACCGTCTCGCCCCGGTCGACGCTGAAGCTCACATCCCGCACCGCATGGACGATGCGGCCGTCCTGCCGAAAGCGCACGTTCAGCTTTTCAACGGACAGAACGCTCATCGGAAGGTCTTTCTGGGGTCGAAAGCATCGCGCACGCCTTCAAAGATGAAAACCAGCAGCGACAGCATCAGGGCGAAGGTGGTGAAGGCGGTAAAGGCCAGCCAGGGTGCTTGAAGGTTGTCCTTGGCCTGTTGCGTCAACTCGCCCAAAGAGGGCGCCGAGGCTGGCAGACCAAAGCCCAGAAAATCCAGCGCGGCCAGCGTGCCAATGGTGCCGGTGACAAGGAAGGGCAGCATGGTCAGCGTCGCGACCATCGCATTGGGCAGCACATGGCGCACCATGATCACCCGGTCAGGTACGCCCAGCGCCCGCGCCGCGCGCACATATTCAAAATTGCGCGCGCGCAGGAATTCGGCCCGCACCACGCCGATCAGCGAGGTCCAGCCAAACAGCACCATCAGCCCGATCAGGAGCCAGAAGCTCATCTGCCAGATCGCGCCGACGATGATGATGATGTAAAGCGAGGGCGTGGCGCCCCAGATTTCAATCACGCGCTGGAAGATCAGATCGACCCAGCCACCAAAATAGCCCTGCACCGCCCCTGCCGCGATACCGATGACACTGGTCAGCGCGGTCACGATCAGCGCGAAACTGATCGACAGGCGGAAGCCATAGATCACCCGCGCCAGCACATCGCGTGCGGTGTCATCGGTGCCCAGCCAGTGCTGCGCATCGGGGGCCGAAGGCGCAGCCCCGCCCAGATCGTTGATCGTGTTATAGCTGTAGGGGATCGGTGCCCAAAGCAGCCAGCCGGGCACCACCGGCTGCCCGTCCACCGCACCGGCCCTGGCCTGCGTCAGCACCCCTTCAGGATCGTCCCAGCAGGCTTCCGCCCCCTGCGCGACGATCAGGCATTGCACCTCGGGGTCTCGATAGGCGGCTTCGGTCTGGAAGTCGCCGCCGAAGGTGGTTTCGGGGTAGAACTTCAGGAAGGGCGTGTAATACTCCCCCTTGAAACTGACCAGCAGCGGCTTGTCATTGGCGATCAGCTCCGCTCCCAGTGACAGGCCGAACAGCACGGCAAAAATCCACAGCGACCAGAAGGCCCGGCGATTGGCCTTGAAATTGCGCCAGCGGCGCTGGTTCAGCGGCGAAAGCGCCATGGTCAGCCCCTCCGCTCAAAATCAATGCGCGGATCGACCAGCACATAGGTCATGTCAGAAATGATCCCGACCACCAGCCCCATCAGCCCGAAGATGAACAGCGTCCCGAACAGCACCGGATAATCGCGGTTCACCGCCGCCTCGAAGCCAAGGCGACCAAGGCCATCCAGCGAGAAGATCGTCTCGATGATGATGGACCCGCCGAAGAACACGCTGATGAAGACCGCCGGGAAACCGGCAATGACGATCAGCATGGCGTTGCGGAAGACGTGGCCATACAGCACACGGCTTTCCGTCAGCCCCTTGGCCCGCGCCGTCATCACATATTGCTTGCGGATTTCATCCAGAAAGCTGTTCTTCGTCAGGAGCGTCAGTGTGGCGAAGCTGGAGATGGTGGAGGCGGTGACCGGCAGCACGATATGCCACAGGTAATCCGTGATCTTGCCCCAGAGGCTCATCTGGCTCCATCCATCCGAGGTGAGGCCCCTGAGCGGGAACCACTGCCAGTAAGAGCCGCCCGCGAACAAGACCAGCAGCAGGATAGCAAACAGAAAGCCCGGAATCGCATAGCCCACGATGATCATGGCCGAGGTCCAGGTGTCGAAAGCAGACCCGTCGCGCACCGCCTTGCGGATGCCTAGCGGAATGGAAATCAGATAGGCAATCAGCGTGGACCACAGGCCCAGCGTGATTGAGACGGGCATTTTTTCCAGCACCAGATCGGTGACGCTGATCGACCGGAAGTAGCTTTCGCCGAAATCGAAGCGCAGGTAATTGCCCATCATGATTCCAAAGCGTTCCAGCAGAGGGATCGGCTCCTTGTGGCATTCGGGCGCGCGGGTGCTGACCGGGCCGGTATAACCCTCGGCACAGATGATACGGGCAAAGCCGAACTGCGCCTCCAGATCATCAATGAAATCGGCGGGCAGACCGCGCGCACCGATATAGCCGGACTCGTTGCCCGCCCCCGCTGCGGGCGCCCCGCCCGACCCGGCATCTCCGCCCCCGCCGGAAATCGACTGAAAGGCATCGCCCGCGCCATCCAGCCGGGCCAGAACCTGTTCCACCGGCCCGCCGGGCACGAACTGGGTCAGCACGAAATTGATGACCATGATCCCGAGCAGGGTCGGAATGATCAGCAGAAGCCTGCGCAGCAGATAGGCGCCCATGTCAGCGCAGCGCCCCCTGGGCTTTCATGACGCCCAGCTTCGCCTCGTCCATCCACCACAACCCGTCGCCCCGCGAATAGGGCGGCTGTTCCGGCGGTCGGCCGAAGACATCCCAATAAGCGACCAGATACTTGCCGCTATACCAGTTCGGCACCCAGATCTGCTTGAACCGCAGCACCCGGTCCAGCGCCTTGGCGCGCACGGTCAGTTCCTCGCGGGTTTTCGAGGCGATGACCAGTTCGACCAGGTCGTCCAGCACCGGATCGGCAACCCCGCTGAGATTGGCCGAGCCCTTGGCATCGGCGGATTCGGTGGTGAAGAACTGGCGCAATTCGACCGAAGGGGTTTGCGACATCACGAAACGACCACTGATGATGTCGTATTCGAAATCCTCTTGCCGCTGCTGCATCTGGGCCGCGTCGATATGGGTCAGCCGCGCGTCGATGCCCAAGGCCCTGAGGTTGGCGATATAGGGGTTCAGCACGCGATCGAACGAAGGCTGATCCTCGATGAACTCCAGCGTGAACACCTGCCCCTTGTCATTGCGGCGCAGCCCGCCCTCGCCCACTTTCCAGCCCGCCTCGTCCATCAGGGCAGAGGCCTGGCGCAGGATCTTGCGATCAAGCTGCCGCAGCTTGCCGGTCGCGGGGTCTGTCGCCTCGTAAACCGGCGGCTCGTAGGCCGGTTCGGTGAAGATTTCAGGCGGCAGCCGGTCGCGGAATTGCTCCAGCACCGCAAGTTCCTCGCCCTCTGGCACGCCTTCGGCTTGCAGGGGCGAGTTTTCAAAGAAGCTGTCGGTGCGTTTGTAAAGATCGAAAAACAGCGTCTGGTTCGACCATTCGAAGTTGAACATCATGCCCAGCGCCTGCCGCACCCGCGGATCGGCAAACTTCTCGCGCCGCAGGTTGAACCAGAACCCCTGCGTGCCCGAGGGGTTGTTGTCGGCCAGTTCCTCGCGCTTGACCCAGCCCTTCTTCAGCGCCGGGAAATCATAGGCCGTGGCCCAGATCAGCGAGGAAAACTCCTGCTGCAACAGATAGCCGCCGGATTTGAACGCCTCGAACGCCGCCGTGGTATCGGCGTAATATTCGTAGGTGTAGCAGTCGAAATTCGCGCCCCCGATGTTCACCGGCAGGCTGGCACCCCAGTAATCGGGGTTGCGGCAATAGGTGATCGACCGTCCGGGCTTCACGTCCTTCACCACAAACTGACCCGAGCCGACCGGCGGCACCAGCGTCGAGGCGGTGAAATCCACCTTATCGTAATAATGTTTCGGCAGGATCGACAGCCCCCCCGCCAGTGCGGGCAGGTCACGGGTGGCGACGCCGGGCCGGAAGGTGAACTTCACGCGATGCGGGTCCAGCGCCTCGACCTTTTCAATGTCCTTCAGCGCCACCTTGTAGCTGGGCGCGCCCTTGTCCAGCAGCACCTCGTAGGTGAACACCACATCCGCCGCCGTGATCGGCTCACCATCCGAAAAGGTTGCCTCGGGGCGCATGTTGAAGATCACCCACGACCTGTCTTCGGGGTATTCGAGGCTGGACGCCACCAGCCCGTAAGAGGCATCGGGTTCGTCGGGCGAACCGCTCATCAGGCTGTCATAAAGCAGCCCCAGCCCCTGCGCAGGTTCGCCTTTCAGGATGAAGGGATTCAGGCTGTTGAAGGTAGAGCTGGCGCCGGTGCCACGAAAGCTCATGGTGCCGCCCTTGGGCGCATCCGGGTTCACATAGTCGAAATGCGCGAAATCGACCGGATATTTCAGATCCCCGAAGGTCGAGATGCCATGCGCATGGATCACCTTTTCCTCGGCCGAAACAGGCGCTGCCGCCACAACCGCCAGCAACCCCGGCCCGATCACCCGCATCGGATGAAACTTGCGGCGGATCGGGCGGGCTGGGGTGTGCGGCATGAAACTCTCCTGCGGCCTTCTTGGCGTGCGTTTGGCCTGAGAGTAACGGAAATTCCCCTGCCCTCAAGGCGCGTTTGCGTTATCCGGGGCGCGTTTGCGTTATCCGTCGTGAATGCCGCAAATGAAAAGGCCACCCGCAAGGGGTGGCCCGACCATTGCGCAAGAAGCGCGGGATCACGGATGTGCGGTCGCCAGCCAGGCGATCAGATTCGCACGGTCGTCGATCTTCGGCAGACCGGCGAAGGACATCTTGGTGCCCGGCGCATAGCCTTTCGGGTTGGTCAGGAAATGTTCCAGATTCTCGGGGGTCCAGGTGTCGCCCGCCATCGCCTTCAGCGCATCCGAATAGCCGAAGCCCTCGACCGAGGCTTTCGCACGGTTCACGACGCCGTCCAGATGCGGGCCGGTGCTGTTGGTGCCATCGACCTTGTGGCAGGCCTTGCATTTGGCGAAAACCTTCTCGCCCTTGGCCGGATCGGCGGCGGCATAGACTTCGTCCCACGAGGGGCCGGCCTCTGCGCCTGCGTCACCTGCGCCGCCGGCATCGGCGACCTCGATCACATAGCTTTGCGATTCTTCGCCTTCGCCATGGCCACCTTCCATCGAATACAGCGCCGTGGCAGCCCAGTTGCCCAGAAGGAACACGAGCAGCGACCCGCAGACCGCACCCAGCACCTTCGTGAAAGTCATCGTGTCGAACATGTCGCGTCCCGTTTTGGCATGAAGCTGAGGGGGCTTCTATCCGCTTCCCCGCACGGGTTTCAAGGTGTAGTAGCACCTCCGGCCCCGTAAATGCGGCGATTTGACCACGCGAGGGGCAGGAAGGAAAGCAGACATGACCGGACGCATCGCTTTTCAGGGGGAACTGGGCGCCTATTCGCATCAGGCCTGCGCACAGGCGCGCCCCGGATTCACCCCGGTGCCCTGCACCACCTTCGAGGATGTGGTGGAGATGACGCGCGCGGGCGAGGTGGATCTGGGGATGCTGGCGGTGGAAAACTCCACCTACGGCCGGGTCGCCGACGTGCACAGCCTGCTGCCCAAGGCCGGGCTGCATATCGTGGACGAGGCCTTCGTCCGGGTGCACGTCAACCTTCTGGGTGTCAGGGGCGCAAAGCTGGACGAGGTGCGCGAGGCGCATGGCCATGTGGTGATCCTGCCGCAATGCGCGCAGTTCCTGCGCGAGCGTAGCATCCGGGGCGTCGTCAGCAGCGACAATGCCCGCGCCGCCCGTGAAGTGGCCGAGGCAGGCAATCCGGCCCGCGCCGCGCTGGCCAGCGAGCTGGCGGCCGAAATCTATGGTCTGGACGTGCTGGCCCGCCATATCGAGGATCAGGCCAACAATACCACCCGCTTCCTTGTGATGAGCCGCACCCCCGACCACAGCCGCCGCGCCGCGCGGATGATCACGACCTTCACCTTCCGCGTCCGCAACATTCCCGCCGCACTGTACAAGGCAATGGGCGGCTTTGCGACCAACGGCGTCAACATGACCAAGCTGGAAAGCTATATGGTCGGCGGCAGCTTCACGGCGACCGAGTTCTATGCCGACATCGAGGGCCATCCCGAGGATGCGCATGTGGCCCGCGCGTTGGAGGAGCTGCGCTATTTCACCACGAACATGAACATTCTGGGGGTCTACCCGGCCGATGAAAGCCGGGTCTGATCCGGGACCGGGGCCGCATCCGGCGGCCCCCTGCTCTCAGCGGCGGATGCGGTAGCGCTCTTCGATCTCGTTGCAGATCAGACCAACCCGCGCCTCGTATTTCCGTTCGATCTTGTTGCGCGCCAGTTTCATCGACTGGATGAACACCCGCGCCGCCAGCGTGCGCGGCTTCACCTCGGAGGTGATGGTCACGCGGGTGCGGCGCGACGACAGTTCGACGAAATCCAGCGTGACGCCTGCGTCAAAGGTGGTGGCGATGATCTGGAAACCCAGATTGTTTGGCTGGTCCACCGAGACCAGCTTGACCGCCACACGGCGCGGGCGGCTGCGGTAGACGAAGCTGACATTCCACACCATGCCTGGCGCGAAGCCCTGAATCCGGTCGGACCGCACCACCTCGGCCCCGCGGCGCATGGCAGACCGTTCCCAGTGTCCGGTATCGGCAAAGGCGCCATAGACGAAATCCAGCGGCGCCTCGATGTCCTCGCGTGTGGTCAGCTTCATTCAGTCCTGCCTCTCCGGGGCTGCCGCTTGTCCCCTTTTGCCTGTTATCGTGTAAGTTTCCGATTAAAGAAGTCGGTCTGCAAGCCAGTTCGACAGCAGAAAATGCGCAATCGAGCCCTTGCGGGCCGGATGTATCAGAGGATGCGCGCCAGCCATCGCCTCCATCAGTTCCTCGCGGCTTACCCACAAGGCATCTTCCAGTTCGACCGGGTCCAGCGTGATCGTCTCGCTGAGCGCCTCGCCCGCACAGCCGATCATCAGCGAGGCCGGAAAGGGCCAGGGCTGACTGGCAAGGTAGCGCACCGCACCGACGCGGATGCCGGTTTCCTCGGCCACCTCGCGGCGCACGGCGGCCTCGACCGTCTCGCCCGGCTCCATGAAACCGGCAAGGCAGGAGTACATTCCCTCGGGCCAGCCCGGCGAGCGGCCCAGCAGCGCCCGGTTGCCCCGCGTGATCAGCATGATCACCACAGGATCGGTGCGCGGAAAATGCTGGGCGCCGCATTGCGCGCAGGCACGTTGCCAGCCCGCATTGACCATCTCGGTCGCGGCGCCGCAGGCCGCGCAGAACCCGTGAGAATTGTGCCAGCCCAGGATCGCCCGCGCCGTCGCGGCCAGCTCGGCCTCTCGCGCTGTCAGCCGCGTCATCTCGGCCCGCAATTCGGCAAAGCCCTGGTCTGCCGCAAGTTGCGGGTGACGGATGCGGCTTTGATCCAGAAAGGCGGGTGTCGGCGCCCCTTCGGCAGGCACCCAGCCCGGCAGGTCGACCGCGAAGCGCGCAATGCCGTCGTCCAGCCCAAGAAAGACCGGCGCCGGAAGGCCTGCGACAAGCGGATGATCGGCAGCCACCCAGACCAATCCGCCCGTATCCGCCACCGGAATGCGCCCGCGCCACAGCACCAGCACCTGCCCGCCCCCGGCGCGCAGCCGGGTCAGCGCCTCGGCATCGCCGCGCAGATGCGCCGCGCGATCCAGCCCCGAGCCGCCGAAAGTCACGGTTTCCGAATGGCGCATCCGATCCTCCCGCGCGCTGCCCTGCGCCGCTTTCTGGCACGAGCCGGGGCATGACGCAAACCCGCAACGACAGGACTGCGCCAATCGCAACCCAGAGTGGAAATATTCTCGTTGCAAGATTGACAGCCGCAAAGTCCCACCGGCTAGATAGGCCGTTAGACAGACCCAAAGTCATTTCCCGCATCCGCTATCATGCGGAGAAAACAGGAAAAGCATGCCCTCAGACCGCAACGCGCCGGTGCCCGCGCCTGCTGCTTCGCCCCTCACCGCACGGCTGCGCATTCTGGCCACGACCGATGTGCATTCGCATGTTCTGGGCTATGATTATTACGCGGATGAGGAGCGGGACGATATCGGGCTCGCTCGGGTTGCGACCCTGATCGCGCAGGCCCGCGCCGAGGCGCCGGACAGTCTGCTGTTTGACAATGGCGATTTCCTGCAAGGCAATCCGCTGGGCGATTTCGCGATGCAGCAAGTGCTCACGCCCGACAGCGGCCCGCATCCCGCGCTGATCGCGATGAACCACCTTGGCTATGACGCTGCTACGCTGGGCAATCACGAATTCAACTTCGGGCTGGAGCGGCTGATGGCGGCGCTGAAGGCCGCACGGTTTCCGGTCGTGACCGCAAATGTGACCTGCAGGCAGCCCACCGCGCCGCTGCTGCCGCCGTGGTGTCTGCTGCGGCATGAACTGACCGGGTCGGATGGCCAGCGACATGCGATCCGAATCGGAGTCATCGGTTTCGTGCCCCCTCAGATCGTGCAATGGGACCGGAATATTCTGGAGGGGCGCGTAGAGACGCAGGATATTCTCGCCTCTGCGGCCGCGCAGGTGCCGGAATTGCGTGCGGCCGGGGCGGATATCGTGATCGCGCTGGCGCATTCCGGGCTTGGCCCCGCCGATGCCGGGTTCAATGCCGAGCATGCCGCGACCGACCTTGCGCGTTTTCCGGGGATAGATGCGATCATCGCGGGGCACAGCCATCTGCCCTTTCCGGGGCCGGGATATCCTGTCGCCCCCGGCATGGATCTGAAGCGCGGGCTGGTTTTCAGGCGGCCTGTGGTGCTGCCGGGCCACTACGCCTCCCATCTGGGGGTGATCGACCTTGACCTTGCGCATGACCCGAGGCGGGGCTGGCAGGTGACGCAGGGCCATGCGCACCTGCGACCCTCCGCCGGAATATCCCCGGACCCATCCCTCACCGCTGCGGTTGCGGCGGATCATGCCGCGATACTGACCCATATCCGTCGCCCCGCCGGTCAGACCGCCGTGGCCCTGCACAGCTACTTTGCCACGATCACGCCCTCGGCCGCACTGGATGTGGTCGCCGAGGCACAGGCCAGCTATGTGCGTCACCAGCTTCGGGACCGGCCCGAAGCCGATCTGCCCCTGCTGTCTGCCGCCTCTCCGTTCAAGGCGGGTGGACGCGGCGGTCCCGGTAACTATACCGACATTCCCGCAGGCCCGCTTGCCCTGCGGAATATCGCGGATCTTTACATCTACCCGAACACGATTGCCGTCTTGCAGCTGAGTGGGGCGGAAATCGCTGACTGGCTGGAAAACGCGACCGGCATCTACCGCGAGATCGCGCCCGGCAGCCGGGATACCCCACTGATCGACGAGGATTTCCCGAGCTATAACCATGATCACATCCTCGGCCTGAGCTATCGGATCGACCTCAGCCAGCCCGCCCGTTACGACCGCCATGGCGCGCTGGTGCATCCCGGGGCCCGGCGCATCCAGGACCTGTGCCATCAGGGACAGCCGGTGCGGCCCGGGCAGACCTTCCTGCTGGCGACCAACAGCTACCGCGCGGCAGGCTGCGGCGGCTATCTCGCGGCGTGGCCCGAACGTATGGTGCCCGAACGTCTGGTGGATGTGGGCCACGCCATGATCCGCGACATCCTGCTGCGCCATTTCGCCAGCCCCCCTGCCACCGCCAGCCAGACGACTTCCTTCAGCTTTCTGCCGCTGCCTGGCACCAGCGTGACCTTCGACACCGCACCCGAGGCCACCCGTCATCTGGCAGAGGTGGCCCATCTGCACCCGGAACCTCTTGGCACCACCCCCGAAGGCTTCGCCCGCTTCCGTCTGCACCTGTGATCGGCTAGACCTCGGACGCGAAACGGGCCAGCGACGGGGAATGCGATGTTCGATGCGGTGATCTTCGATCTGGACGGCACATTGATCGACACGGAATCCGTCGCCATGCGGACCGGGCGCGGCGTTCTGTCCGATATGGGGCTGATCGCGGGTGACGATCTGTTCCACGATCTGATCGGCAAGGACGGCCCCAGCGGCCAGCTTCTGCTGCAGGCGTGGTTTCCGCAGACGGATGTCGCCGATCTTGTCCGGCGCTGGGATGCCGCCTTCCACGCCGCCCTCGACGGTGATGTGCCCCTGAAGCCCGGCGCCCGCGAGATTCTGGAGCTTATCAACCTGCCGATGGCACTCTGCACCTCTTCGGCGCGCGAAAGCGGCCTGCGCAAGCTGGAGATGGCGGGCCTGTCGCGCCATTTCCGCCATGTCATCACCCGCGATGACGTGAGCGCGCCAAAGCCGCATCCCGAGCCATATCTGCTGACCGCCGCGCGGCTGGGTGTCGCCCCAGCGCGCTGTCTGGTGTTCGAGGACAGCGAAACCGGCGCCCGCTCCGCCCGCGAGGCAGGCTGCGTAGTGGTGCAGGTGCCTGACATCCTGCCGACTGAGGGGGTTCATGCCAATCATGTGGCCGAAAACCTGCTGGAAGGCGCACGTCTGGCCGGGGTGATCTGACATGAGCAGCCGCTGGATCAGGCGCCTTCTGACTGCCGCCGCGCTCCTTGCCTTGCTGGCGGTGCTGGGGTCGGCATGGTTTGCGCATCGGCTGATGGTCGAGGTACTGACCGGCCGCGCCTTCTCGGCGCTGGCTCAGCCTGAAATAGACGATCCGCTGAAAATCGGCTATCGCGGCGATCCGGGGCGCGCTTTCGGGATGGCATGGCAGGACGTCGAACTGGAGACGCCGCTGGGCCCCGCCCCCGCATGGTTCATCCCTGCCCCCGGCGCAGATGGCAAACGGCTTGCGATCTTCGTTCATGGGATCGGCGGTGCGCGCGAGGACGGCTACCCCTTCCTGCCGCAACTGCATCAGGCGGGTCTGCCCGTTCTGCTGATCACCTATCGCAACGACGCGGGCGCCCCGCCCGCCCCTGACGGCCTGCATGCCTTCGGCCTGACCGAATGGCGCGACCTGGAGGCGGCTTATGACTGGGCGAAAAGTCAGGGCTATGACTCGGTACTGCTGGTCGCAGCCTCGATGGGGGGCAGCATCGCCGGACAGTTTCTGGCCCGGTCCGACCGTGCCGGGATGACCGCTGGCGTGGTTCTGGATGCCCCCGCGCTGGATTTTCCCGCCACACTGCGCCACATCACCCGCCGGATGGCGCTGCCTCTGGGTGGGATCGGAACCGCGCTGGCCCTGCCCGCCTTCGGCTTCAGCCACGGGCTTGATCTGTCACAGGCGCGGGTGACAAATGCCTTTATCGCCTTCAAGGGTCCGCTGCTGATCTTTCATGGCGAGGCGGACCGGATCGTACCCCCTGAAACCAGCAAGGCCCTGCTGGCCGCACGCGGCGGCGACACCGTTCTGGTTCTCACCCCCGGCGACCACCTGCAAAGCCGCGACACCGCGCCCGAGCGGTTCAGGACCGCCCTGGCCAAGCTGATCGCCGCCCTGCCCCGCTAAACGCGAGGGCTTGCAGAATCCCGCCACCTTGCCTATGTGATGCCTCGAGAGGTTGGCGCGGGCGAGCGCCTCGCCAACCCGGTCAGGTCCGGAAGGAAGCAGCCGTAACGAGCCCCGCTTGGGTCGTTGTCCAGCCTCTCACCCAATTCCCCCTAAGCCATTGACGCGAAATAGCACCCCCGACCTCAGGGGTTTTACGCCATTTCTACCGGCCTCCAGGGCAGGTTCGGGAAAGTGAATGTCCTGAACCGCCCTGCACAGATCGCGCATCCAGACGGTTTCGATGCGCCGCTGACGGTCTGCGAGATATCCCCGCCCGCAGCCTGATGGCCCGGATGGTATTCCGCGCAGGCTGCAAAAGCCGGAAGCGGGGTTTCGAACCAACGCATGGCCGCGCAAAGGGATGAAACAGGCCGGGCATGCAGGTTCTGACCGCATGCAAAAAGCCCCGCCATGCAGGCATGGCGGGGAGGTGTGCCCCCGGCGGACCGGAGCACAGGCGTAACTTTTGAGCTTATGGGAAACGGCGCCTCAGTGATGCTGACGCTCGTCAGCCTCCATCTCGGCGCGGATCTGCTGGCGCAGGATATCAATGGGGATCATCTTGCCGTCCCGCTTGAAGTGCCAGTAGGTCCAGCCATTGCAGGAAGGCGCCTTTTCATAGGCCGCCCCGACCTGATGGATCGAGCCCTTGACCTCGTTCCCGATCAGCGTGCCATCGGCGCGGACCTTGGCCTTGAAGCGGTTGCCGACGGAATAAAGCTCTTCCCCCGGACGCAGCATGCCACGTTCGACCACCTGACCAAAGGGCACACGCGGCTCGGCCCGCTTGCTGCCGGTCACTTCCAGCCCCGAGGCATCGAACTTGCGGATGCGCGCGATACGTTCGGTGGCAACCTTGCGGTAGCTTTCCTCCCGCTCGATTCCGATGAAATCACGGCCCAGCATCTTGGCCACCGCGCCGGTGGTGCCCGTGCCGAAGAATGGGTCCAGCACCACATCGCCGGGGTTGGTGGTGGCGATCAGGATGCGGTGCAGCAGGCTTTCAGGCTTCTGCGTCGGATGCGCCTTGTCGCCGTTTTCATCCTTCAGCCGTTCATGCCCGGTGCAGATCGGCAGCACCCAGTCGCTGCGCATCTGCACACCGTCATTGAGCGCTTTCAGCGCCTCGTAGTTGAAGGTGTATTTGGCCGCCTCATCGCGGCTGGCCCAGATCAGCGTTTCATGCGCATTGGTCAGACGCTTGCCGCGGAAGTTGGGCATCGGGTTGGTCTTGCGCCAGACCACATCGTTCAGCATCCAGTAACCCGCATCCTGCATGGCGACGCCGACGCGGAAGATGTTATGATAGCTGCCGATCACCCAGATCGCGCCGGTCGGCTTCAGCAGGCGCCGCGCAGCGGTCAGCCAGTCGCGGGTGAAACGGTCGTAGGCCGAGAAGCTGGAGAACTGGTCCCAGTGATCATCGACCGCATCCACCTTGCTGTTGTCGGGACGATGAAGCTCGCCCTTCAGCTGAAGGTTATAGGGCGGATCTGCGAAAATCAGATCCACCGAGCCAGCCGGAAGGCTGTTCATGGCCTCGATACAGTCACCGGCAATGATCTGGTTAAGCGGCAGGCCGGGGGCCTCCGCACGGGTCTTCTTGATCGTCATTACTGCCTCGGTCTGCGGCCTCTGCGGGCCGTTATCTTGTGTCCCAAGATGAGTCAGAGACGATTCCCCGTCAAATTCTTTTTTGAATCAACTAGTTATAGAAACGTCTTGATACAAGATATTGTGGACCGGGCGGAACGAACGCCTATGATGAGGGGTCACCCCAAAATCTAGAAGCGCCTGAAGGTGGTCCCTGGTCGGGTAACCGGCATTGCGCTCCCAGCCGTAGCCGGGGTGCTGTTGCGCCAAATCCACCATGATGTGATCGCGTGCCACTTTGGCAACAATCGAGGCGGCTGCGATGGACAGGCTGCGCCCGTCCCCCTTCACCACGGCCTGTCCCGCGCAGGGGAGGCCGGGGGGCAGGCGGTTGCCATCGACCAGAACGAAGCCCGGCGCCACGGCCAGCGCGGCGACAGCGCGGCGCATGGCCAGAAAGCTGGCCTGAAGGATATTGAGCGCGTCGATCTCCTCGACGCTCGCGTGACCGATGCCGACCAGTGCCGAAGCCTGAATTTCTTCGGCGAGCCGTTCGCGAGTCGCAGATGACAGGGTCTTGCTGTCGGATATGCCTTCCGGCAGATGCGCGTGATCGAGAATCACAGCCGCTGCGGTGACAGGCCCGCAAAGCGGACCACGCCCGACTTCATCCACCCCGGCAATCGGGCCGGGGAAGCGGGACAGGGCCTCATCCTCAAGGCTCAGATCGGGAACCGGACGCGCCACGGATCAGACGTCACAGGCGCGATGCGCCGGTTCCGACAGTTCCAGCTTGCAGGTCGTCGTGGCATTTCCCTGCCCCGGAAGGGCGGACAGCGTCAGGGCAATCATCACCGCGAGTGCGGCCATCATGGTCAGGGCGAAACGGGTCTGCGGCGAAAGCCGCCCCCGGTGGCGGGGTTGGGTCATCTGAAATCTCCTGTTCTTCTGCTCTGCGTCGATGCCGGCGACTCATGGTTCGCCAGTCATTGCAGGCATATTCGCCCGGCGCCGCAAGACAGGCAATGACACGGCCGCGTTATCCGATAACAACGGCCAATCTCCGCTCAGGTTATTGAATTACAGGCGCTTCCCCCTCAGTATGCAAAGACCCTAACCGGAGCCTGCGCCATGATCCGCGTTCTTCTTGCAGCCGCCCTTGCCTGCCTTGTCGCCATGCCTGCGGCTGCCGAATGCTATGCCGATTACAAGGCCAAGCAGGACAACCCGCTGCGCCTGCACTACGGCGTGGCGCAAGTTTCCGCCTGCAACAAGAAAGGCGCCCGCGCCGAACTGGCGCCGCGCCTTGCCGCGCAGGGCTGGAAGCTCTTAAATATCGTGTCCACCTTCGGCCCCGAGGGCCTCAATGAAAGGCGATCGAGTGCCGGAGATTACTTCCTCCGTTACTGAAAGTCTCCGCGCGGGGAACCGCACGGCCGCTTTCGGCGTCGCCGCCATTGTCGCGATTCTCGCCGCGGCGGCGGTGTTCCTGTTTCTCAGCCTGCCTGACGCCAATGCCTTCAATGCGCGGGTGGAAAAGCTCTTCGTCGAAAACGACGACCTGCGCACCCTGGCCGAGATCAAGCTGCTGGAGATCATCGCGCAATCCGGCACCACCTTTCAGGAGGTGCTGTCGAGCTATCGCATGGTCATCTTCGTGCTTCTGGTGTTTTCCGCCGGGTTGCTGGTGGCCTGTCTGGTGTTCCTGCTGACCATCGTGGGGCAAAACCGCCGGATGTCAGCCATTCAGCGGTCGGGTATCACCGTGTCGTCCCTGATGATCAGCCGGGAAAGCCGGGCGGTCTATATCAACGATCTGGAATTCAAGCTGACCGAGGCCGCCATCGAAACCCTGTCGGTGCTGGCCGAGGCACGGATGGATGACGAGGTGCTGACCGGCGCGCAGATCGAGGCGGTGATCTCGGGCCGGACCGAGGCGGATTGCGACGAGGCATCGGGCGCCACGCGGGTCAAGCGGCTGCGCGACGCGCTGGGGAACCAGTTGGTGTCGGAACTTCTGGTCAAGACCATCGCCCGGCGCGGCTATGTACTTTCGGTCGAGAAAGATACCATCCGCATGATCTGACGTTGGGGCACCCGCCCTGCCGGTGACGAAGGCTTGCACCGGCGGGCGGGTTCTGCGAAGCCTCCGCCATTCCCGGCAGGTCGGACCCGGCGTATTGGGGCATCGCAATGGACAAGCAATCCGAATTCTTCCTCGTGCTGCATGAATGGCTGGACCCGGCGGTCGAGACGGCAAAGCTCTGGCTGCTGTCGCCCGCCGCCTGGTCGCAATTCGCCCTGCTGATCGTGGCCTTCATGGCCGCGCGGCTGCTGACGCTGCGGACCCAGCCGCTGTTCATGCGGCTGATCACCCCGCCGGAGGGGAAGACCGGCTATATGGTCACGGCGCGCCTGTTCGCCAGCCGCTTCCTGCCGCTTCTGCTGCCGCTATTCGCCTGGGCTTTCACCGCTCTGGGAGAAGAGATCACCCGCTCGCTGTTCGGCTCGGGTGCCGTTATCGCCTTTGGCAAGCGCATCTTCCTGTTCCTCGCCGCCCGGATCTTCGTGCGCGAAGTGCTGCGTGACAGCTTCCTGCGGCTGTTGGGTCGCTATGTCCTGATTCCGGTCGCCGCGCTTTATGCGCTTGGCATCCTGGACGAGATTTCGCTGCGGCTGGAAGAAACCATCATCGCTTTCGGCAACATCCGCTTCTCGGTCATGGCACTGATCCGGGGGCTGATCGCGGGATCGCTGCTGTTCTGGCTGGGCGCCTGGTCGAACCGGCAGAGCGCCGATTACATCAAGAAACAGGAAGAGCTGCGCCCGGCCACCCGCGAACTGGCGGTGAAGGCAACCGAGGTTATGATCTTCGGCGCCTCGTTCCTGCTGCTGATGTCGATCATGGGCATCGACCTGACCGCCGTCGCGGTTCTGGGCGGTGCGCTGGGTGTCGGGATCGGCCTTGGCCTGCAACAGATCGCCGCGAACTTCGTGTCCGGCATCATCCTGCTGCTGGAAGGCCAGACCACTGTCGGCGATTATGTGGAACTGGACGGCGGCGAAAAGGGCACCATCGTCCGGATGACTGCCCGCGCCTGCATTCTGGAAACCTTCGATGGCAAATGGATCGTGGTGCCGAATGACCATTTCATCACCTCGCGCGTGGTCAACTATTCCGATCAGGGGTCAGCCAACCGTTACGAGGCAGAGTTCTCGGTCAGCTATGACACCGATATCAACAAGGTGCCGGAGATCATCGAGGCGGCAGTCGCCGCGCTGCCCTTCGTGCTGACCGAACCCGACGGGCCCGATTGCGAGTTGCGTGGCTTTGGCGAAAGTTCTGTCGATTTCGCGGTGGAATACTGGGTCAACGGCATTGACGATGGCAAGAACCGCTTCGGATCACCCGTGCTGTTCGCCATCTGGAACGCGCTGAAGGACAACGGGATCGAGATGCCCTTCCCGCAGCGCGTGGTCCATATCCGCAACGCAGGCGCCGAGGCCGCGGGGGCATGAGGGCGCTGGTCATCGGCGCCGGTCCGGCCGGGCTGATGGCAGCCGAGGCGCTGGCCGATGCGGGGCATGCAGTCGTGGTGGCAGAGGCCAAGCCCTCTCCTGCGCGCAAGCTGCTGATGGCGGGGAAATCCGGGCTGAACGTGACGAAGGACGAGCCGCTGCCCGCCTTCGCCGCGCAGTACGATGCCGGATGGTTGGCACCGCTGCTGGCCGCCTTTGGCCCCGAACAAGTGAAGAACTTCTGTCGCGGGTTGGGGCAAGAGGTCTTCACCGGCTCGTCGGGCCGGGTGTTTCCGGTGGCTCTGAAAGGTTCACCGCTGCTGCGGGCCTGGCTGGAGCGGTTGGCACGGAAGGGCGTGGACCTGCGCCGCCGTTGGCGCTGGACCGGATTTGATGGTGATGCGCTGATTTTCGACACCCCGGACGGCCCGCAAGCGCTGCGCCCTGCCATCACCGTGCTGGCGCTTGGCGGCGCAAGCTGGCCCCGGCTGGGGTCAGACGCGGCCTGGCTGCCCTGGCTGGCCGCGCGGGGCGTGAAGATAACGCCCTTCGCCCCGGCGAACATGGGCTTTTGCATGGGCTGGTCCCCCCATATGACGCGGCATTTCGGCCAGCCGGTCAAGGGCGCCTGCCTGATTGCGGGCGACCGGCGCGAGCGGGGCGAGTTCGTGATCTCTGCCCGCGGGCTTGAAGGCGGCGGGATCTACACAATCAGCCGCGCCTTGCGGTTGGGGGCACCTCTGGCGCTGGATCTGTTTCCCGATCTGACACTGGCGGCACTGCGCGACCGGCTGGCGCGGATGAGACCGGGCGAAAGCGCCAGCAACCGGCTGCGCAAGCTGGGATTGCCGCCCGCGACGACCGCGCTGGTGATGGAACTGGCCCGTCCCCTGCCCGCCGATCTGGCCCCCCTGCTGAAGCATCTGCCGGTGCCCCATACAGGCCCCCGCCCGCTGGACGAGGCGATATCCTCGGCGGGGGGCATCGCGCGCGCGGCCCTCACCGATGATCTGGAGTTGAAAGCCCTGCCAGGCCTTTTTGCCGCCGGAGAAATGCTGGACTGGGAGGCGCCGACCGGCGGCTATCTGCTGACCGCAAGCTGGGCCACCGGCCTTCATGCGGGGCGCGCGGCGGCGCGGCGGCTGGCGAGCATCCCGATATCGTGAGGTCGGCTATGCCGCAGCCGCTAGTCCTTGACGCTGCGCGCCCGGCTCCTTACGTTTCTTGCCTGACAGATTCCCTTGGAGAACGATCATGGGCGCCGCAACCGTAGCCGTCACCGATGCCACCTTCGATGAAGAAGTCCGCAAATCGCCGATCCCGGTCGTGGTGGATTTCTGGGCCGAATGGTGCGGCCCGTGCCGCCAGATCGGCCCGGCGCTGGAGGAACTCGCCACTGAATATGCGGGCAAGGTGAAGATCGTGAAGGTCAATGTCGACGAAAACCCCGACAGCCCGGCTGTTCTGGGTGTGCGCGGCATTCCGGCGCTGTTCCTGTTCAAGGACGGGCAGGTGGTGTCGAACAAGATCGGCGCCGCGCCGAAAGCCGCGCTGGCGAACTGGATCAGCTCGGCCATCTGATTTCGCGCTGAATTTCGGAAAGGGCGGTCCTTCGGGGCCGCCTTTTTTATGCGGGTGTTCTGGCGACTGGCCAGCCCTGGGCCTTAAGAAGCGCCGCGATCCGGGCCGGGGCGTCGGGGGCCTGCGCGTCAATCGCCTCGTGCCGGAAGAACCACCACAGATATTCGGCCATGCGGTCTGGCGGCGCGGCCCCACGCGCGAAGGCGGCTTCGATCCCGTCGCGCAGGACCGAACCGGCAGTGTGGTGAAAGTCGATCCCGGCAAACAACACCGCACCCTTGCCCGCGATCATCGCCTGCAAGGCCACGCTGGAGTTTTGCGTGACCACATGATCGCAGCGGGCAAGCAGTTCGGCAGAAGGCGCCTCGACCAGACGGAAACGCGGGTCTGTCACCCCAGCCAGCGCGGCGCGCTCGGCCCGGGTATAGGTCTCGCCGGGATGCAGCGTCGCCACCACCGGCAAGGGTTGGCGGGCCAGCGTCTCGGCGATCATCGCCATCGGGCTCATGCTTTGGAACGAGCGGTGATCCAGCAGGCGGCCCTGCAAGGGCATGAAGACAAAGCCTTCGCGCGTGGACTCGCGCCCTGCCAGCACACGTTCGCGCAACCGCGCGTGGAAGGCTCGGGCGCGGGGCGGGATGCGGCTGTAATCAGGTGCCTTGCGCGCGACGGCGAAGTTCCAGCGCTCGTTGGTCGGCTCGATCCGCCAGAACGGATAGTAATAGGCGCGGCGCAGACACAACGTGCGCCGGTCCTGCGGTTCTTGCATATGGGTCAGGGTATAGCCGCCACGCGCGGACTGCTCTGCGCCTTCAGCCTCCGGGTGGTGATGCAGCGCCCAATCCGGCAGCGCCTCGATGATGCGGCTGAGGATATTGGTCTTGCCCGCTTCGTGATCGGCCCGCAGATGTGCGGGCAGATAGAGGTGGAGCGCCCGGTCAGCCATGGCCCAAGCGCGACAGCAGCGCCGCATGCAATCCCGGCGCCGCAGCGATCACCCCCGCCGCCTGCGGATGGGCGATATTGAACCGCAGCGGTTGGCCCAGCCGGTCAGTCACCGTGGCGCCCGCTTCGGCCGCGATCAGCGCCCCGGCGGCGATATCCCATTCCCAGGCATCGCGCAGCGTCAGCATGCCGTCGTGCCGCCCCTCTGCCACCAGACAGAGCCGATAGGCCAGCGAGGGGCGAAAGCTGCGTTTCAGGTCCGGCACCCCGCCGGGCCAGTGCTCCGGCGCCATGTTCGGCCCGGTGGTCAGCAGCGTCGCCCCTTCGACCCCGGCCCGGCCTGAGGCGCGGATCGGCGCATCGTTCTTCCGCGCCCCCTGCGCCAGTGCAGCCGTATAGGTGCGGTCCAGCGCCGGCAGATGGACCACACCCGCCACCGGGATGCCCTGCTCTACCACGGCCAGCGAAACGGCGAAGGTATCCTCGCCCGCGATGAAGGCACGGGTGCCGTCGATCGGGTCCAGAACGAACAGCCGCGCGGCAGCCAGCCGTTCGGGCGTGTCTGCGTCTTCCTCGGACAGCCAGCCGTAACCAGGACGCGTCTTCAAAAGCAAGTCGTGCAGCAGGGCGTTCACCGCCAGATCAGCCTCGCTGACAGGCCCCTGCCCCGGCTTTTCCCAGGATTTCGGCGCCTGCCGCCAGTATCGCATGGCCAGCGCACCCGCCTGCCGGGCCGCATCGGTGATCAGGACAAGGTCATCCTCATTGACCCGCAAGCGTCATCCCTTCCACCAGCAGGCTGGGCACGCGGGTTGACAAATGCGGCCGCGCATCATTGGCGGCGATCATCGACAGAAGCATGGTCCGCAGATTGCCCGCGATGGTGCATTCATTGACCGGGTAGGCGATCTCGCCATCCTCGACCCAGAAGCCGCTGGCGCCGCGCGAATAATCCCCCGTAGTCGGGTTGATGGTCGAGCCGATCATCGAGGTCACCAGAAGCCCGGTCCCCATCTGCCCGATCAGTTGCTTGCGCGTGGCGGTGCCCGGCGTCAGGTCGATGTTCGAGGTCGCGGGCGAAGGCGGCGACGTGGTGCCGCGCGCCGCATTGGCGGTGGAGGCCATACCAAGCTTGCGCCCGGTAGCCAGATCCAGCGTCCAGCCGGTCAGGATGCCGTTTTCCACAATGGCACGGCGCTGCGTCGGCAGCCCTTCGGCATCGAAAGGACGCGAGCCGGAAATCCGCGCGCGATGCGGGTCCTCGATCACCGACAGCCCCCTGGGCAACACCTGCTGCCCCAAAGCATCGCGCAGCCAGCTTGAGCCGCGCGCGATGGAGGCACCATTCACTGCCGAAAGAAGGTGGCCGATCAGACTTTGCGCGATCCGTTCGTCAAACAGCACATTATAGGTGCCGGTCGCCGGTTTGCGCGCCCCCGCCCGCGCCAGCGCACGTTCGGCGGCCAGGGCGCCGGTTTCCTCTGGCCGTGGCATGTCGGCGATATGGATGCGGGATTCCCCGGCCCAGTCACGCTCCATCCCCGTGCCCTCGCCGGTGAAAGCGACGGCGGAAACCGAGGTGGCGCTGCGGGCATAGCCACCGGAAAAGCCGTTGGTCGCGGCAAGGTGCATGCGGCGGCGCGAATGGCCGGCGGAAGCCTCCACCTGCCGGATGCCGGCGCGGGCCATGGCGGCGTCTTCTGCGGCACGGGCGGCCTGTTCCAGCGCGGCAGGGCTGGGTTCGGGCGCGTCATCGGCAAGATCCAGCGCCGCCAGATCCCAGTCGCGGGCGATCTGACCCGGATCAGCCAGCCCCGCGTAGGGGTCCGCCGGGGCCTCACGCGCCATGGCGACGGCGCGTTCCGCCACCTCGGCCAACGTGCGCGGTGAGGTATCCGAGACCGAAACACAGGCCTGCCGCCCGCCGATCAGCACGCGCAGGCCAAGGTCGATCTGTTCGGCCCGTTCCGCCTGTTCCAGCTTGCCCTGACGGATGTCGATGGACAGCGCCGTGCCCTCAACCGCCAGTGCATCGGCAGCCTCGGCGCCCGCCTTACGGGCCGCGTCGAGCAGAGCATGGGTCAGGGTAGCGAGATCGGTCATGGCATGTCCTTCCTGTGCAGGACCGAGCTAAGCCGCCCGGCGCCTGCGTGCAAGACTTATGCGATATGGAGATCGCGCGGCAGCGACGACAGGATCTCGCATCCGGTTTCGGTGACGACGGCGAGTTCCTCCAGCCGGATGCCGAACCGGCCGGGCAGATAGATGCCCGGCTCGACCGAGAACACCATTCCCGGCGCCAGGATCACGTCAGACGTGCCACTGATATAGGGTGGCTCATGGATTTCCTGCCCGACGCCATGGCCCGTGCGGTGGGTGAAGAAATCGCCGTAGCCCGCCGTCGCGATCACCGCGCGGGCCGCTGCATCAACGTCACGCGCCGGGATGCCGGGGCGGATAACGGCCAGCGCGGCCTGCACCGCCGCCTCGACCACGGCATGTACCTCGGCATAGCCTTCGGGCGCGGTGCCACAGGCCGCCATGCGGGTGATGTCGGAATAGTATCCATCCTTGCGGGCACCAATGTCACAGACGAGGATGTCCCCTTCCGCGATGACCCGGTCGCCGGTGTGATGATGCGGGAAAGCCCCGTTCGGGCCGCTGGCGATGATGGTGAACTCCGGCACCGCGCCTTCGGCCTTGAAAGCGGCGCGCGCGGCTTCGGCCACCTGCCGCTCCGTCTGGCCGGGGCGGATCGCGGCGCGCAGGGCCTGTTGCGCCAGATCGGCGATGCGGGCGTTTTCGCGCAGGGCGGAGATTTCGGCCGCATCCTTGCAAAGCCGCAGATGCCCCACGGTTTCCGAGGCAAACATCCGACCGGCAGCGGGCAGAGCGTCCAGCAGCAGCAGGGCATGGTCGGCGCGCATGGTTTCATCCAGACTGACCGTGCCAATGTCACCCAGCACGGCCAGCGCCTCAGCCAGCGCAGCGGCGGGCCCCTGATCATCCGCCCAGCGCCATTGCGCCCAGTCGCTGTGCGCCGCCACCTCCTCGCCGTTCAGCGCGGGCATCAGCCAGCCAGCGGTACGATGGCCGATCAGCGCGAGGCAGGGCCGTTCATCCGGCATCGGCGCGAACCCGTGCAGCCAGCGCAGATGCGCGCCGGGCGCCAGCGCCACCAGATCCACCCCCGCCTCGACCATCCGCACGCGCAACCGCGCCAGACGCGCCTCAGCCACCGAACCGCCCACCGGCACGGCGCGCATGGCCGCAACCAGCGCCACATGTTGCGCCGCCAGCAAGTCCTGCAAGGCCGTCACCCGATCCGGGGTGAAGTGGTTTTCCACATCCAGAATGTTCACTGTGCCGATCACCTGCCCGCCATCCAGCACCGGCAGGTTGATCGCGGAATAACAGCCAAGCGCATTGATCTGCGCATGATCAAAGAAATAAGGCGCAAACTCCGCCGTGGTATTGGCGATGAAGGGCTTCCCCTCGATCAGCACGCGGCGCGACCAGGCGTCCTGCTGGATCGGCTTTGGCACGGACAGCGGATAGGCCGTGTGATCCGAACTGTAAGCCCGGCGCGCCAGTCCCACATCGGGGTCCTGCACACTGATGGTAAAGAGCCGCGCGCCGCCCAGCGCCTCGGCCTCGCGGTGCAACTGGGCGAACAGCGCGTCTGATTGCATGAGGGGCGTTTCCTTTCACGAAAAAGGCCGCCCGATGAGGGCGGCCCAAGGGATGTCGGGTGCAGGTTATTGCAGCTGCATGCCGTTGGCGAAGAAGTGCTTGTCCTTGAACTCCAGCGTGGAGGTCATAGTATCCGGCGCACTGGGATCGACCTTGGCGAACATGCCCAGCATCATCCGGGTGCCCATCATCTGATCCTCAGGGACCAGCCCCATGGCCATCAGCTTGTCCAGCAGCGCGTTGACGCCCACGGCCTTCAGGTCGATCTGGCCGGTCGGCGCCGGAACGCCACCATAGGTTTCCATATCGCTGTTGTCGAAGGTCAGCGCGCCCGAACCCGTGACCTCGGCCCCTGCGGCGGTGACCTGAAGTTCGTTGATGTCCAGCGCATTGATCTCGCCCGGAGCGCCTTCACCCAGCGCGGCCATCTCGGCCTCGTCCAGCAGATTGACGTTCAGCGTGACCTTGCCCTTGGTATCCAGCACCACGTTCATCGGGTCGCGCGGCAGCTGCGCTGTCGGGTCCAGCATGCCCCAGATCTCATCCGAGACGGTCAGCCCGACAAGCTTGGTCAGGAAGGCAAAATCGGCGGGGGCGTCGGCTCGGGAAACCGGCATCACCAGATTGAACGCGCCTTCCTTGTAGCCGAAATTCACCTGCGGGAAGGGGATCTGCGCGCCCGAGACCGTGACGCGTGCGTCCTTCGCACCGGCACCATAGGCCAGACGGCTGGCGTCCATCGCGAAAGAAAGGCTGCCGCCGGTATTGGAGGCCGAAATCTGCATCGGGCCTTCCGCGCCATCGACCTTCATGTCCATGGTGCCACCGGCATAGGCAAAGCTGCCCTCCATCGCGCTGCCCGCTTTCAGCGCGGCCAGAAAATCATCTGCCACGCCGCCGGTCATCCGCGAAGTCGACTGCCCGGTCAGCGCGGTCATGTCGGCCTTGACGTCAACCTTGCTGTTGTCTGCGGTATCCGTGCCGCTGATCACAATGCCAAGGCTGTCCGCCGCCAGATTGCTGGTCACCACCAAATCGGTCGTGCCCGAGACCAGGTAATTGCCGGAAAGGCCGCGCAGCGTCGCCTCGAGCTTCAGATCCTCGGGGACGTCTTTCGGGCCTTCGATGCCGGACAGTGATGCTTTCACGCTGGAGCCGGTGAAATCATACCGGGTTTCCTCGGGCGTGCCCGAGACGATGACGCGCATGCCGGGGGTGGCAATCGTCAGCCCGGTGGTGGTTGCGGGCACCTCACCCTCGGCTTCGGTTTTCACCGTCATGCTGGACGTCTCGCTCATCGTCATCTCGACGGTGCCGTCTCCCTGTTCCTTCAGGCGCACCTCGTCCAGATGCATCACTGCCTCGGCCCCTTCGTTCTTCGACGTAAGGTCGATGCCGCGAATCACCAGCGTATCGCCCTCGCGGGCTTCGCTGCCGGTCGTCATCGTCTGGCCATAGGAGGTGCTGAGCGTCTTCCAGTTCTCCCAGACCTGTTCGGGAGTCACATCCGCCAAAGCGGCATTGCCCGCCAGAAGCGCCACGCAGGCGGTCGAGCACATGAATTTCAATCGGGTCATAACGAAACCTTCCTGCTGTAATGATGCAACAGCATCCGCGAGTGGCATGGGCCGGTCAAGGCTTTCCGGCGCGATGTCACATGAGGTATCAAGCCTGCGTGACGGAGGGAAGAAGGCATGGTGATGAACGGGAAGGTAGTGGCGATTACCGGCGCAAGCCGGGGGATCGGCGCGGCGGCGGCGCGGGTTTTCGCGGCCGCAGGCGCGAAAGTCGCCCTGTTGGCACGCAGCGAAGCGGAAATGGCGGCGCTGACGGCGGATATCGGCGCGGATCGCGCCCTAGCGCTGGCCTGCGATGTGGCGGATGCAGCGGCGGTTTCGGCTGCGGTGGCGCAGATTGTCGCACACTGGGGACAGCTTGACGTGCTGGTCAACAACGCCGGAATGATCGAGCCGATCGCGCGGATCGAAGACGCCGATCCCGCGCTTTGGGCGCAGGCGGTGCAGGTCAATCTGGCGGGGGTGTTCAACGGCATCCGCGCGGCGCTTCCGGTGATGAAATCCGCCGGTACAGGCACGATCATCACCATCTCTTCCGGCGCAGCGCACCGGCCGCTGGAAGGCTGGAGCGCCTATTGCGCCTCGAAGGCCGGGGCGGCGATGCTGACGCGCGCCCTGCATCTGGAGGAAGGCCAGTGGCTGCGCGTCATGGGTCTGTCGCCCGGCACGGTCGCGACCGGGATGCAGGTGCAGATCAAGGCATCAGGCATCAACCCTGTCAGCCGTCTTGAGGTGACAGACCATATTCCCGCCGACTGGCCCGCGCAGGCCTTGCTGTGGATGTGCAGCCCCGAAGCCGATGACTGGCGGGGCGAGGAAATTTCGCTCAGGGACGAAAACATCCGGCGCAAGGTGGGGCTGTTGGCATGATCGAACTGTCTGTCGACGGCGGTGTCTGGACCGTCACACTGAACCGGCCCGACAAGGCCAATTCGCTGACCCGCGCCATGCTGGAGGAACTGGACACTCTCGCGATCCGCGCCGGGGCCGAGGGCGCGCGGGTGCTGGTGCTGACGGGCGCCGGCAAGGTGTTTTCTGCCGGGGCCGATCTGGACGAAGCCCGCGCAGGGCTTGCCACCGCCGATGTCTGGGAACGGCTGTCGGGCCGCATCGCCGCCCTGCCCTGCCTGACCATCGCCGCGCTGAACGGCACGCTGGCCGGGGGCGCCATGGGCATGGTGCTGGCCTGTGACCTGCGGATCGGCGTGCCGGGAGCGAAGTTCTTCTACCCGGTGATGAAGCTTGGCTTCCTGCCACAGCCGTCGGACCCCGGACGTCTGGCCGCGCTGGTCGGGCCGTCACGGGCCAAGATGATCCTGATGGCAGGTGTAAAGGCCAGCGCGGAAGAGGCGCTGGCCTGGGGTCTGCTGGACCGCATCGTCGCGCCGGAGACCCTGATGGCCACAGCAGCCGAGCTTGCAGAGGATGCGGGCGGGGCAACCCCCGCCCATGTCGCGGCGATCAAGGCAATGGTGCCACTGCGGGGCTGAATGCCCCGCATCCGCGTCTTACTTCTTCTTCGGCGGCACGAAGCGCTTGGAGGTGTCGCGCGCATCCACCGGACGGGGCGCGGGCTTGCCCTTGCCGGACTTCGCCGCGAAACCGCCTTCCGCCTTGTGCGACTTCGTTCCGGCCGCGCGGGCGGGCTTGTCCTTGCCGCCGCCATGCGATTTGAAGCCAGCCGATTTGGCCGCCGGTTTGGCATCGCCGCCCTTCGTGGCACGATCCCCCGCCGACCAGCGCGGCTTGCGGTCGCCGCCCTCGGGCCCGGCACCGCGCGGCGCATAGGGTTTACGGTCGCCCTCGTCCCGCGCTCCGTAAGGTTTGCGATCCCCGCCTTCGCGCGGAGTATAAGGCTTGCGGTCCCCCGTATCGCGGGCGCCATAGGGTTTGCGCTCGCCACCCTCACGCGGCGTGTAGGGCTTGCGGTCCGCACCGTCGCGCGGGGCGTAAGGTTTGCGCTCTCCCGCCTCACGCGGGGCATAGGGTTTGCGGTCGCCGGAGTCGCGCGGGGTGTAGGGCTTGCGCGCAGGAGCGGCCTCCTCGCCCTGTGCCTTGCGGCCATAGGGCGCGGCTTCGCGCGGCTTGTAGCTGCGCTTTTCCGTCTCGGCGCCTTCCGGGCGTTGCGGATACTCACGCTCGCGGCTCGCATAGGGCTTGCGGGTTCCCTCAGCCGCTGCGGGGCGACGATCTTCCCAGGCATGCGCCGGGCGTTCGTCCCGGTCCCGGGCCGGGCGGTCCTCCCGCGCAGGGCGCGGCGCGGCCTCACCCTCATCGACAAAGCGCGACGGTTTCGGCTGATAGGCAGGCTTGTCACGACGCGGCGCGCGATCAGTCCGGTCACCACGGTCCGGGCGCGGGGCGCGCTCAGGACGCGGGCCACCGCGTTCCGGGCGGCCAAACTGCGGCTCGCCCTCGACGCGCTCCATGTTCAGGCCGGGCTCAAGCTCCACTTGCGCCCCGATGCGACCAGCCGCCGCCTTGGCGATCTGGACGAAGGTCACGGTCTGCTGCACGCGGATCGCACCGATCTCGTTCTTGGTGATGCCGACACCATCACAGATTTTCGGCAACAGCCAGCGCGCCTCCGCCCGACCCTCATGGCCGACCGTCAGCAGGAACCATTCCGCCTCGCCAAAGGCGTTGCGGTCGCGCGGGGCCGAGGGGGCCGCCGCAGCAGGGGGCGCCATGTCCTGAAGCACCTCGGGCGCCGAACGCGCATCGCGCCACAACCGCACGAAAGCCGCTGCCATATGTTCGGCGCCATAGCGTTCGATCAGATCCCGCGCCAGCGCGGCCTCGTCGCCCGGCCGGTCAGACAGCAGCGGCAGTTCCATGAGCCGCGCATCGTCGCGTTCCTGCACCTCGTCAGCCGAAGGCGCCTTGGCCCATTCCGCCACGACCTTGGCGCCTTGCAGCAAGCGCGTGGCCTTGCGGAATTCCGACGGCGGCACGATCAGCGCGGATACGCCCTTGTTGCCCGCCCGGCCGGTGCGGCCCGAACGGTGCAGCAGGGTTTCCGAATTCGACGGCAGATCGGCGTGGATCACCAGTTCCAGCCCCGGCAAGTCGATGCCGCGCGCCGCAACGTCCGTGGCGATACAGACCCGCGCGCGCCCGTCACGCAGCGCTTGCAGCGCATGCATACGTTCGGTCTGGCTCAGCTCGCCCGACAAGGCGACGACTTGGAATCCCCGGTTGCCCATCCGCGCCAGCAGATGATTGACGTTGGCGCGGGTCTTGCAGAACACGATGGCCGTACGCGCCTCATAGTAGCGCAGCACGTTGAAGATCGCGTGTTCGCGGTCACGCGGGCTGACGTTGAAGGCGCGATATTCGATATCGCCATGCTGCTTGGCCTCGCCCGCCGTTTGCAGACGGATCGCGTCACGCTGGAAGGTGGACGCGAGTTTCTCGATCTCTTTCGGCACAGTGGCCGAGAACATCAGCGTGCGACGGCCTTCCGGCGCGGCAGAGAGAATGAACTCCAGATCCTCGGCAAAACCAAGGTCGAGCATCTCATCGGCTTCGTCCAGCACGGCGACATGCAGCAGCGACATATCAAGGCTGCCGCGCTCGATATGGTCGCGTAGGCGGCCGGGCGTGCCCACGACGATATGCGCGCCGAAGGACAACGCGCGGCGTTCGGTGCGGTAGTCCATGCCACCGACGCAGGTGGCGATCTGGGCGCCGGCCTCAGCATAAAGCCATTCCAGTTCGCGCGCGACCTGCTGCGCCAGTTCGCGCGTCGGCGCGATGATCAGCGCCAGCGGCGCCTCGGCGGGCTTGAGGATATCCGCGCCGCCCAGCACCTCGGGCGCCATGGCAAGGCCGAAGGCCACGGTCTTGCCCGAGCCGGTCTGCGCCGAAACCAGCGCGTCGCGACCCAGCAATTCGGGCGCAAGAACGGCTTCCTGCACGGGGGTGAGGCTTTCATAGCCCTTGGCGGCAAGCGCCGCTGCCAGCGGGGCCGCAATCGGAAGATCAGTCATGTCTGTTACCTGAAGGGGCGGGAAGGCCCTGTGACGGCCCTGCCATTCCCCTTGCAGCCGGGCCTCCCTGCCCGTGCTGCCCCGGAATCATTCGGAGCCTTGCCGCCGCGCCTACAGCAAATCCCACCCCTTGTATAGCCCTGCGGCACCTGGCAAGGCACCGATGGGCCAGAAAGCTGCCGATGGTAACCCGCAGCCCCGGCCCCGGCGCCGCGATATATCCAAATGTTCTCCGCCCCGACCATCGGAAGAGTCTCCGCCCGCGTCACCGCCAAATTCATCACGCCCCTCGCGCGGTTCTGGCAGCTCACGCCCGTCACCGATATGAAATCGCGGACGATCCGCACGTCGTCTCGCCCCCCGTTGCCCGGCCGAAAAGCAGGGTGATGGCACCCGGTAAACCTGCTGTTCTCCGTCAAGTCCAGACGGCCCTGGAAAGCCCTATGAAGGTCGATCTTCCATAGCGTCGCGCCACCCTTCGCTGGCACGGCAACTTCTGGTCCCATCATCGGATTGCCCACTACCCGGCCAGGGTGCCCAAGCCGGTCAACCTGCCTTGTTATCCGATAACAGGCCACCGATTTTGCCTAGCGCAGCAACGGGGTGCATCTGTCGGGACAGCGAATCCGCAAACAGAAAGGAACGGACATGCTGCCCGCTGTCATCTCTGCTCCCGCATCAACTGCACCGCGCCGGTTCGGCCGTGCCGCCATTGCCACCATCACCGCGCTGGCCATCGGCCTGACCGCCGCCGCCCCCGCGCAGGCGCTTGGCCGGAATGAACGCAACTTCCTCAAAGGGGTGGCCGCCGCCATGGTGGTCGACCGCCTGCTGGACGAGGCACGCCGGAACCAGCGGCCGCGCTATGTGCAACCGCAATATGTGCAGCCCCGCCCCGTCTATCGGCAGGTCTACCGCCCCGCCCCGCATTATGACCGCTATCAGCAGCCCTCGCGCCCGAGCATATGGATGACGCCCTCGGCGCAGGCTTTCAATTCCTACAGCGCCTACGACCGCCGCCGGATCCAAAGCGGCCTGGCCGCGCGCGGCTACTACCGGGGCGGCATTGATGGCGCTTTCGGCCCCGGCACCTATTCCGCCATCGTGGCCTATGCCAATGATCGCGGACGCGGCCGCGACCTTGGCAGCGCTGCAGGGGTCTACGGCCTGTTCGACGGGCTGGTCTACTGAACCTCCGGGCCGGGCGCGATCATCCCTTGCGGATGGTGTCGCCCGGCTCAAGCGTCGGGAACAACTCGATCCGCTCACCGCCGATCACACCCGAGGGGCGCTTGCCCGCGATGATCTCGGCCGCATGTACGCCAATCTCGCGGCGACAGGCATCCATCGTTGCCAGCTTGCGCGGAAGCCCGTCCAGCAGCTCCACCCCGTTGAAGCCCGCCAGCCCCAGCCGCCCCGGAACGTCGATCCCCTTGTCGAGACAGTAAAGCAGGCCGCCCGCACCGATCATATCGTTTGAATAGTAAAGGAAATCGAGATCCGGGTTGCGTTCGAGAATCGCCCCCGTCATTTCGCGACCCTTCAGAAGCGCCGAGCCGCCCGCATAATATTCCTCGCCGGCCAGCGACAGACCCGCAGCCGCCAGCCCCTCTTTGAACCCCTCCAGCCGCTTCCGGGCGCGGTGGTCATCCGGCATCTTGGTGCCCAGAAACCCGATGCGCCGATACCCCGCCGCCACGATGGCTTCGGCCATCTTCAGTCCGGCCCGCCGGTGCGAGATGCCGACCGCGCTGTCAACCGGCGTGCCGTCGATATCCATGATCTCGACGATCGGGATGCCCGCGCTTTCCAGCATGGCCTGCGCCGCCGGGCTGTGTTCAAGCCCCGCGATGATGACACCGGAGGGGCGCCAGCTCAGCATTTCGTAAAGCACAGCCTCCTCACGCTCCGGGCTGTAGTTGGTGATGCCGACCACGGGTTGCAGGCCGGTATCCTCCAGCGTTTCGGAAATGCCCATCATCACTTCGGGAAAAACCATGTTGGACATCGAGGGGATGATGACACCGACCAGATTGACCCGCTGGGACGCCAGCGCACCGGCGATCTTGTTCGGCACATAGCCCAGGTCACGCGCTGCCTGAAGCACACGTTCCCGCGTCGTTTCGGAAACGTCCCCGCGGTTGCGCAGCACCCGGCTGACGGTCATCTCGCTGACACCGGAGGCTTCGGAGACGTCCCGCAGGGTCAGGGTGCGGCGCGGATCGGCAACGGGAGGCTTGGACACGTTTGTTGGACCTTCTGCAAAATTCTCGCAAGAACGTGAATCCTTGTTAGCGCCAAAGCTTCCCCTTGTCCAAGGCCTGTTTCCCTGTTATTGATAGCGCTAACGGCATTCCTGCCGACCAGTATCCACCGCGCCAGCAAGCTCTCAACCGGCGCGAGGGACCAAGGGGGAGCGATGGGCCAAAAGCGCTCCCCCTTTTTCGTTGTGCCAGAACAGGAAAGTCTTGCAAGACCGACAAAATCGCCGCTAGAAGGCCCACAAGGCCCCGTGGCTCAACTGGATAGAGCAGCCCCCTCCTAAGGGGCAGGTTACAGGTTCGAGTCCTGTCGGGGTCACCATTTATTTAAAATCAGATGGATGCGGTTCGCCGCCTCGGTGTGGATGCAGCTTCCGTCCGGATTTTCCGTGCCCAGCTGTCGAACGGAGGAGGAGTGCTGTAACGCGACAAAAACATAGGGGTTTTTAAGAGAGTGCGTTGCCCTATCCGTCGTTAGGTGTCGTTACCCGTCGCCAACCGTCTTTCCTCAATAAAATAAGGCGCTTGCCGAGGCTGTGAGGCTATGGTGGCGTGTCTGGACGGCTCCGGTGCGGTGATCGCCGTCGCGACGAAAATACCGGGCCAAACAGGTGGCCGGAGCGTGATCCGCGCCCTCGCTGGCGCCCGGACCCGAGCTGCTAATCGCCCGAAAACATCAATAAAACTTGGCTTTAACGGCTGTTTCAGGGCGATTCAGCCAATCCGGGGAAAGTGCGAAACTCGGAACTCGTGCGCGGATTTTTCAACTCAGTTCATAGTTACGTCTTTTCAACACCTTATGGGGATTTCACCCGGTCTTTCGCCCCCGAAACCCCTGTTTTTGGGCCGGAAACTCGGAACTGGCGGCCTTCCAGTTCATAGTTACATGATTTCAATGCGTTAGGAGAAATGGCGATGTGCGAGCTATGCGCCACCCGCATAGGTCAGCGGATGGCGCTTCTGGTTCAGGCTGGAAGGCCTGCCATCGCCGCGCCGACCTCCTCGACCGTCGTCGCGGCGTCGATTGCGGCGCTGGCGGTGAGGCGGAGGGCCTCCAGATCGGCGGCGGTGCTGCGCCAGAGGGTGGCGAGGTTGAG
>NZ_LJSC01000060.1:0-109936 GCF_001303875.1 Gemmobacter sp. LW-1
TCGGGCCGGATCGCCTCGGCCGCTGCGGCCAGATCCAGCCACGCCGCGCGATCTGCCGCGATCCGGTCCAGCCATGGCACGCCCGCCGCCGGGTCATCCGCGATCACCGCACCGGGACCGGAGGCAAGGCTGTGCCATGTCTCATAGACATAGACCGCCGTCTCCGGATTTTGTGCCCAGGCAAGCCCGGCCCAGTTCTTGACCTGCCCGGCGCTGTCGTTCCACTCCGCCTGCCCCGCCAGTGGAATCGCCTCGGTCAGGATGAGCGTGCCGATCTGGCCCGTTTCCAGCCGGGCGCGGCCATTTGCGCCCTCGGCCTCGGCCGCGTGATCCCACTGATATTTCAGCGGTGCGCCATTGATGATCTGCGCCTCGACCCGCACCTCCTCGACCCCGGTCGCACGCAGGCCATCCTCCACCAGCGGCGGAAGATTGGGGCCGACGAGGCTGTGGCCCACGAACAGGATGTCAGCCAGAAATGCGAGAAGGGACATGCTTAAGCCTTATCAACCGGATACACCGGACGGAGCATAACCGCGCACCGCGTCCCAGACCACCGCCTGAATGATCGGCGCGGCGGCATCGGGCGGCGCCGTGGCGGGGGTGCCATCGGCAAGGTTCAGCCGGTGCGGAAGGCCCAGCGGACTGGCACCGCTCAGTACCGCGTAATGCACAAGCGCCACCACATAGGCCCCCAGATCGTTCAGATGGATCGGGTCCACCTCGCCCGCCGCGTCGCGGGCGAACAGATCCTGCCGGTTGGTCAGCCCCGGCACCTCGCCCGCCTCGATCCGCCGCACCAGCGCAGCCATCGCCTGACCCGCAGGAATGATGTGAATCGAACCGGTCGCCGGATCGGCCATGGCCTCGGCCACCAGCGGCTCCCACAACTCCGGCAAGTCAGCGTCCAGCCGGGAGAGCCAGCCCTGCGGATCGTCCAGCCGATGCCAGGTTTCATAGAGATACACCCGCACATCTGGCCGCGCTGCACGCGCCAGTGCCGTCCAGTGGGCCAGCGCCACCGCGCTGTCATGCCAGCGTAAGGCGTCGCGCAGCTCCACCATTTCCGTCAGAACAACTGCGTCATAATCGCCAGATCCGATCGCCGCTTCGGCCGCACGATAGGCGGGGGTGGCATTTTCCTCGGCATGGCCCGGAACGTCACCCGCGCGGTGTTGGTTCAGCGAGGCCCCCCAGCCCAGCTGGCTGTTGTAGCGGTAGCCCGACCCCATCATCTGCGCCAGCATGGCGGGCATGTCCCGGCCCACGAGGCTGTGGCCAAGGTGATAGACCGATCCCGGAGGACGAGGCGGCAGGGCATCATATTGCGCCGCGAATGCCGCACTGTCATGGCGCGCGCGCCAAAGCCAGCCCGCCGCCGCCGCCATCGCCACGGCAGCCCCTGCTATCAACATCAATCGTCGTTTCATCCCCGCCAGATCGGCAGCCAATGGCGGGATTGCAAGGTTTGTCCTGCGAATTGCCGCCTAGAACCGGGTCAGCACCAGAAGGGACGGCCCGGAAACCGTCACCGGCGCCTCGCTGATCTCAAGCCCCTGCGAGGCCAGGTCAAAGACAAACAACCGCCCGCCCTGTGGCGGGGCGTGCTGCCCCGTCTGCGCGACCCGCACCTCGGGCGCGGGCAGCTCACGGGCAGTCATCACGTTGAAATCCTCGACCGGCGCGGTGACACCCACGGCCCGCAGCGCCACATCCCCCGGAAAGGCCGCCGGGACCAACAGGTCACAGCGCAGGTCAATCCCGTCACCTACCAGCCCGAAACCGGGGCCGGACAGCACGGTCAGCACCCGGTCAATGCCCGGAAACAGCGAGAAATCACCGTTCTCCACCACTGAAGCCATCGACAACCGGAAGCGCAGCCCCTGCGGCCCGTCCTCGCGCCACAGTTCCACCGTGCGGCCCTTGCCATTGGCCCAGGGCATTTCGGTGTAATCCGCACGGCTCAGCCTCATTCGGCGCCTCCAATCATGGCCGGGCTTTCCGGCGCCAGTTCCTCGAAATCGAAGTTATCAAGGCGCCGCGCCCGACGGCCCGCCTTTTCGCTGCTGATGCGAATTTCCTCGATATCCTTCGCGGCCTGCCCGAAATGCCGGTCAAGGTTCGCCACCCGGTCGCCCAGCCGCGAAACGTCCTGATACAGCAGTGCCAGTTCCTTGCGGATCGCCCCCGCCTGTTCGCGCATCCGAGCATCCTTCAGCACCGCGCGCATGGTGTTCAGCGTCGCCATGCAGGTGGTGGGTGAGACGATCCAGACCCGCGCGGCAAATCCGTCACGGATCAGTTCAGGGAAATTGGCATGCAACTCTGCATAGACCGCCTCGGAGGGCAGGAACATCAGCGCACCATCGGCGGTTTCGCCTTCAAGGATGTAACGCTCTGAAATCGCTTTGATATGCGTGCGCACAGCCTGTCGTAGCTGACGCGCCGCAAGGTCCAGATCAGCCTGCCCTTGCGCGCGGCGCAGGGCTTCATACGCCTCCAGCGGGAATTTGCTGTCGATCACGATGGGGCCGGGCGGGTTGGGCAGGTGGATCAGGCAATCCGCGCGCCGCCCGTTGGAAAGCGTGGCCTGCATCGTGTAGCTGTCCGACGGCAGCGCCTTCAGCACGATGTCATGCAACTGGATCTCGCCAAAAGCGCCGCGCGTCTGCTTGTTGGACAGAATATCCTGCAAACCCAGCACATTGCCCGACAGTTTCTCGATATTGGCCTGCGCTTTGTCGATAGTTTCCAGCCGTTGCTGCAATTCGCCCAGGGAACGCGCCGTGCGAGTGGCTGTGCCGTGCAGGCTTTCGCCCATCTGGCGCTGCACTTCAGCCAGACGCTGTTCCATTACCTGCAACATGGCGGTCTGGCTGACCGCCTGCGCCTCAGACACATGATGCAGCCCGCCTGCCAGCCGTTCCTGCCCGTCGGCAAGGCTTTGCACCCGCTGCCCCAGCCACCCCAGTTCCTGCACCAGCGGTTGCGCCGCCCGACCGGAGGCGCGCAGCACAAGCAGCAGCAGCAGGACGATCAGCCCGATGAGGCTGCCCGCAATGAGCACGGCCGGGTCATTCCACGCCAGTTCCATGGTTCCCAGCCGGATCATCTGCGCCCGAACAGCCGTTCGATATCGGCCAGCTTGAGTTCGACATAGGTCGGCCGCCCATGGTTGCACTGGCCCGACATCGGCGTCGCCTCCATCTCGCGCAGCAGCGCGTTCATCTCGTCGGCCCGCATCTGCCGCCCGGAACGGACCGAGCCATGGCAGGCCATCCGGCTCAGCACCGCGTCGATGCGGCCCTTCAGGCGCTCTGACGATCCCAGATCGGCCAGATCGTCCACGATATCGCGGATCAGCGCGGCAGCATCGACGCGGCCAAGGATCGCGGGCACCTCGCGCACGGCAATGGCACCACCGCCGAAGGGTTCGATCCCCAGACCCAGCGCCGCCAGATCCTCCGCAATCTCCAGCAGGCGCGCGGCGTCCGCCTCTGACAGATCGACGATTTCGGGGATCAGCAGCGCCTGCGCGGCGATGCCCTTGTCGGATGCCTGTGCCTTCAGCCTCTCATAGACCAGCCGCTCATGCGCGGCATGCTGATCGACGATGACCATGCCATTGGCCGTCTGCGCGATGATGTAATTTTCATGCACCTGCGCGCGGGCGGCACCCAGCGGACGCTCGGTCAGATCGGGTTCCGGCGCGGCAGCCGACTCGACGCGAGCCGAAGGCGCCTCGGCAAAGCCCGGCTGCGGCGCAGGGGCCTGAGCGGCGAAAGCGCGGGCAAAGGTCGCCTGCGAGGGGCGATCCATCTGATAGACGCGCGGCGGCACGGCAACAGGCGCAACCATCGCAGGCTCTGGCCGGAACGCCTCCAGCGTTTCGGTCGCCACGGTGTTGGAGGCACGATGCCCCGCCCCTGTCAGCGCCAGCCGCAGCCCCGAGACGATCAGCCCCCGCACCAGCGCCGGTTCGCGAAAGCGCACCTCGGCCTTGGCGGGATGGACGTTCACGTCCACCCGTTCGGGGTCGCAGACCACGTTCAGCACCGCCGCCGGATGCCGGTCGCGGCTGAGCACATCCATATAGGCCGCCCTCAGCGCCCCCAGCAGCATCTTGTCCAGCACCGGACGGCCATTGACGAACAGGAACTGCGCCACAGACGAACCACGCGAATAGGTCGGCAGCGCTGCATAACCAACCAGCCGCACACCTTCCCGTTCAAGATCAATGCGCAGCGCATTTTCACCGAAATCGCTGCCCAGCACGCCCGAAACACGCCGATGCAGCGCATCGAAGAAATCACCGTTTTCCGCATCAGCACGGAAGACCAGCCGCCCGTCACCGCCGCCGCTGACATCGCGCAGCGTGAAGCCGACATGCGGTTCCGCCAACGCGAGGCGCTTCATCACATCGGAAATCGCGCCCATTTCGGCCCGGTCAGAGCGCAGGAATTTCAGCCGCGCCGGGGTGGCATAGAACAGGTCGCGCAGTTCGACCACCGTGCCACGATTCAGCGCGGCGGGACGCAGGTCGCCCAGGCGCCCGCCCTCGACGGTCAGGCTGACGCCTTCAAACCCCTGCGCGCGCGATGTGATGGTCAGCCGCCCCACGGCACCGAGGCTGGGCAGCGCCTCGCCACGGAAACCGAAGCTCTGGATGTTCAGCAGGTCCGAGCCGTCAATCTTCGAGGTGGCGTGCCGCGACAGGGCCAGCGGCAGGTCGTCGCCGGTCATGCCGCAGCCATCGTCGGTAACGCGGATCAGCGTCTTGCCGCCATCCGCATAATCCACCGCGATGCGCCGCGCGCCGGCGTCGAGCGCGTTCTCCACCAGCTCTTTCACGGCAGAGGCGGGGCGTTCCACCACCTCGCCCGCCGCGATGCGGTTGATCGCCGCTTCATCCAGTTGCCGAATGACCGGCCGCGCCATGTTGGGGGTTTCTAGCTTCATGCCGCAAGACCTAGCACAGGGGCGCAGATTCGGCCACAGGAATAGCGGCGCGTCAGGGCGCCGTGCTCAGTCCCTCGGGCTGACCCACCACGACGATCCGCAGCTGATCGGGCCGGATCAGCCGCTGCGCCACACGGCGGATATCGTCCAGCGTCACCGCCTCGATCTTCTGGTTCCGCGTCGCGGAATAGTCGATCGGCAGGCCGGTCATCTGCATACCCACAAGGATGCGGGCAATCGGCCCGTTGCCATCAAAGCGCAGCGGGTAGGCGCCGGTCAGATAGGTCTTGGCAGCGGCGAGCTCGTCGGCCGTCACACCTTCGGAGGCTCTGGCCCATTCAGCGCGCAATACATCGACGGCTTGCCCGGCCGTCTTGTTGTCGGTGGCGAATTGCCCGGCCAGCAGATCGGCATGATCATAGTCGATCAGATAGCTGCGGGCGCCGTAGGTCAGCCCGCGTTTTTCGCGCAATTCCCGCATGAGACGCGAGCCGAAGCGTTCACCGCCCACAATCTCGTTCAGCACGAAGGCCGCGAAATAATCCGGGTCATCCCGCTCCAGCCCCGGCTGTGCGAAGCTGACCACTGCCTGCGGCGTCGGAAAATCGACCACTGTCACCCCGCCGGTCAGATCCAGCTTGGCCGCGCCGGGAAGTGGTGCCCCGGTCTCGGGCAGGGCCCCCAGCAGATGATCCAGCAGCGCACCAAGTTGTTCGGGCGTGATGTCCCCCACGGCCGCCACATAGACCCGGTCGCGGGCCAGCGCGGCCGTGTGGGCGGCAAGGATGTCATCGCGGGTCAGCGCCTGCACGCTGTCCTCGGTTCCGTCACCCGAACTGGCATAAGGGTGGTCACCAAAGGCGATCCCGTCCAGCGTACGGCCTGCGATGGCCGACGGGTCTTTGGCATTGCTGCGGATGATCGACAGCACCTGCCCCCGCACCCGTTCCACCGCATCGGCATCGAAGCGTGGCCGCGTCAGGGCAAGGCGCAGCAGTTCCGCCGCCTGCGTACGGTTCTCGGTCAGCATCCGGGCCGAAACCGCCACATCGTCCTTCGAACTGTCGAACCGGAACTCCGCCGCCAGACCATCGCGGGTTTCCGCGAATTTCTGGGCATTCATCTCTGCCGCGCCTTCCTCCAGCAATCCGGTCATCAGATTGACAGCGCCGCGCTTGCCCGGCGCATCCAGCGAGGTGCCGCCCCGGAAGCGGATTTCCAGCGCGGTAAAGGGGATCGAGTGATCCTCGACCAGCCAGGCCTTCAAGCCGCCGGGTGAGGTTACGTCCTGAATAGCAATCTCGGCCCGCAGCGGTGTGGCCAGCAGCAGGAACAGCGCCAGAAAACGGCCGATCATTGGGCATCCTCCTCGGTCAGCAGCCAGCCGGTCACGGAATGGCGGCGATCCAGCACCTGCCGCGCGGCCTCCATCACATCCTCGGGCGTCACGGATTGCAGCACCTCGGGCCAGGCCTGCACATCGGCCACGGTCAGGCCGGTGGTCAGCGCATCGCCATAACGGCGGGCAAGGCCGTCCACATCATCGGCGGCATAGATTTCCGAGGCATGAAGCTGCGTCCTGATCCGCGCGAAGGCGGCCGGATCGGGGCCGGTGGCAAGGAAATCCTTCAGCACGCCATCCAGTTCCGCCTCCGCTTCCTCGGGCTTCACACCGGGCAAGGGAACCATGCCGATGGTGAACTGGCCGTAATCCAGCGCCGTGCCATCATAATAGGCATAGCTGTAAACCGCCTTCGGATCTTCGAACTGAAGCTTGCGGGCCAGAAGGCTGGTCGTGCCGGACCCGCCCAGCAATTCCCCCAGATAAACCAGCGCGGCGGCGGTCTTCTGATCGCCCGTCCGACGGTTCGGCGCCAGATAGGTTCGCATCATGAAAGGTTCGGAGACACGCTTGTCATGCATGGTCAGACGGCGCTCGGCCAGTTGCGGCGGCTCCTGCGGGCGTTTGCGTACCGGCAGGTTGACGGTGGGCGTCAGCGGGCCATAGTGCTTTTCGGCCATGGCGCGCACCGCATCCGGCGTCACATCGCCCGCGACGATCAGGATGGCATTGTTGGGCGCATAATAGGTGCGGTAGAAATCTTCCGCCTCGGCCCGGCCCAGCCCCTCGATCTCCTGGCGCCAGCCGATGATCGGCACGCCATAGGGGTGGTTGAGAAACTGCGCCGCGCGAAGCTGTTCCATGAACAGGCTGCTGGGATCGCTGTCGGTACGCTGGTTGCGTTCCTCCAGAATCACATTGCGTTCGGTAGCGACCACATCGTCGGTCAGTTGCAGGTCGCGCATCCTGTCGGCTTCGATCGTCATCATCAGGTCCAGCCGGTCAGCCGCGACGCGCTGGAAATAGGCGGTCTGGTCCCACGAGGTGAAGGCATTGTCATTGCCACCCTGCGCCTCGACGATGTCAGAAAACTCGCCCGGTTTCAGATCATCGGTGGCCTTGAACATCAGATGTTCAAAGAAATGCGCAATGCCGGAATGGCCCTGCGGCTCGTCCGCCGCGCCGATCTTGTACCACATCATCTGGACGGCGACCGGCGCGCGGTGATCCTCGATCACCACGACCTGCAGGCCGTTATCCAGTGTGAAATCCGTCACCGGCCCTTCGGCCAGGGCGAAAGTTGCGGAAGCCGACCAAAGCAGTGCGGCGGTGACAGTATTGCGCATGGAAGCCTCCCTCGGACGCCCACCACACCTACGCGGTGGAGGGCCGGGGTCAAGCCGCCCTGACGGCGAGTTTACCGGACGTGCGTCAGCGTTCCCCGTCCTGACGCGGCGGGGCGGACGGATTGCCGACACCGCGGCGGCGCCAGTAATCCAGCTCGGAATGCTGATCCAGCGACATGTCCTTGTAAGCGCGGTAATAGGCGTTCACGCCGAACACCCGTTCCAGCAGCCGGGCATCGTTGCGGCGGCGGTGATCCAGATCCTCGGCCGCAAGCTGGCCGCGGATATTCTGCGCCACGCCGTTCCGGGCCGCATAACCCACCAGCGCCGCATCGTCGCTGCCCGCGCCCGGACGTCCGCCCAGCGCGGTGATGGCGTCGGCTTCGGGCGTCGGGTCGGTGATATTGCTGCCGCCGGGCGTCGGCGCCGGAAGCGCTTTCAGGTTGTCCGGCATTTGCAGCGCCTTGGGCGGCAGGATGCCGAATTCATCGGGTCCATTGGTCGTAGACCGCAGGTTCATCAGCTTCGGCTCCCGGTCGGAACCGCAGCCTGCCAGCGTCATCGAAAGCGCCGCCGCTCCTGCAAGGATGGCCCCCCGCGCTACCCGCCGTGCTGCCTGCATCGTTCTCTCCAGAAAACCCGTCCCGTTGTCTTTAGCGCAAAGGCGCTGGCACGTCACGGGGTCTTTCGGCGCTTTGGCCGCGGCTTGCCACCGCTGGTCGCGCCACGATCCCCGGTGAACAGGACCAATCCCGCCGCGCCCGCGAAAATGGCGATGTCGGCCACGTTGAAGGCGTAGGGGTTGTCGAAACCGCAACAGGACATGTTGAGGAAATCTGCCACCGCCCCATAGGCCACGCGGTCCACCACATTGCCCAGCGCCCCCCCGATCAGCACGCCCGCCGAAATCCGCGCCAGCGGCCCGTGCGCCGATTTTGCCGACCAGTGCCAGACCCAGCCGACAATCAGGATCGACAGGATGATCAGGCCCCAGCGCATCAACTCGCCTTCGCTGGACATCAGGCCAAAGTTGACGCCCCGGTTCCAGGCCATGCGGAAATTCAGCAGGGGTGGCAAGATGTCGATCTCGCCCCGCGCCCGCAGGTCAAGGCCAAAGACCACCACCAGTTTGGTGATCTGGTCAATCAGGAAAATCGCAAGGGCAACCAGGGCAACGCGGCGCATGTCAGTGCCGGAAATGGCGCATGCCGGTGAAAACCATGGCCAGCCCGCGTTCATCGGCCGCCGCGATGACCTCGTCGTCGCGCATCGAGCCGCCGGGCTGGATGATCGCCGTCGCGCCCGCCTCGGCAGCGGTGATCAGGCCATCGGCAAAGGGGAAGAACGCGTCCGAGGCCACGACCGAGCCATGGGTCAGCGGCGCGGCGGTGCCCAGCGCCTCTGCCATGTCCTGCGATTTGCGGGCAGCGATTCGCGTGCTGTCAACGCGGCTCATCTGTCCGGCGCCGACCCCGACGGTCGCGCCGTCCTTCACATAGATGATGGCGTTGGACTTGACGTGTTTCGCCACCGTCCATGCAAAAAGCAGGTCGCGCAGTTCGGCCTCGGTCGGCTGGCGCTTGGTCACGACCTTCAGGTCTTCCATGCGCAGGAAGCCGTTGTCGCGGTCCTGCACGAGAAAGCCGCCGGCCACCTGTTTCCACGCCAACCCCTTGGCCTGCGGGTCGGGCAGGCGGTCGGTGGTCAGCAGGCGCAGATTCTTCTTGGCGGCAAAGACCGCGCGCGCCTCGGGCGAGGCGCCGGGGGCAATGACCACTTCGGTGAAGATGCCGGTGATTTCCCGCGCGGTGGCTCCGTCCAGCGGTTGATTGAGCGCGATGATGCCGCCGAAAGCCGAGGTCCGGTCGCAGTCATAGGCACGGCCATAAGCCTCGGCCAGCGTCGCGCCACGCGCCACGCCGCAGGGGTTGGCATGTTTGATGATGGCGCAGGCCGGACCTTCCGCCGGATCGAACTCGGCAACCAGCTCGAACGCCGCATCGGTGTCATTGATGTTGTTGTAGGACAGTTCCTTGCCCTGCCATTGCTGCGCGGTGGCAACACCGGGGCGCTGCGTGCCGTCGGTGTAGAAGGCCGCTTTCTGGTGCGGGTTCTCGCCATAGCGCAGGCTCTGCGCCAGTTGCCCGGCAAAGGCGCGGCGGCGCGGCGTATCTTCCTTGATCGCCCCGGCCATCCATGTGGACACAGCGGCGTCATAAGCAGCGGTGCGGCTGTAGGCGGTCAGCGCCAGCTTCTGCCGGAAGGCATAGGTGGTTGCGCCGTCATGGGCCTTCAGTTCGGCCAACAGGGCGTCGTAATCCTGCGGATCGGTGATCACGTTGACGAATTTGTGGTTCTTCGAGGCGGCACGGATCATCGCCGGGCCGCCGATGTCGATATTCTCGATACAGTCGGCGTAAGAGGCGCCGCGCGCCACCGTCTGCTCGAACGGATAAAGGTTCACCACCAGCAGGTCGATCGGCTCGATCCCGTGGGCTGCCATGGCGACCAGATGCTCGTCATCGTCGCGCAGCGCCAGCAGGCCGCCATGCACCATCGGGTGCAGGGTCTTCACGCGCCCGTCCATCATCTCGGGGAAGCCCGTCACCTCGGCCACGTCCCGCACGGCAAGGCCCGCAGTGCGCAGCGTCTGCGCCGTGCCGCCGGTGGAGATCAGTTCGACCCCCCGCGCGGCCAGCGCGCGTGCCAGATCCAGAAGGCCGGTCTTGTCGGAAACCGAGAGGAGCGCGCGCCCCACGGGCACGAGGTTCACGGGTGCGGCGGCGGCGGTATGCATCGGACACTCCTGATCAGGGGCGGGAGGGGGGCTCTTCCCGGTCAATATCGCGGATGGCGAGCGGAGTATCCTGTGCCTTCGCCAAGGTCCAGCCGATCCGGGCCTGAAAATCCTGCAAAGATGCCGCAAGTACGATCTGTCGCGCCGCGCGGGGCATCAGACGGCCCTTTTCCAGATAGACCGAGGGCTCCAGCGTCATCACCGCCTGCCCGTCATGGCGAAACACCCAGATCTCGCCCGAGCGCAGCGCGACCGAAACCGCAGCGCCCCCCATGTCGATTTCGGCATCCGCATCGGGGTGCAGGTGGAAGCGCAGGGCAAAGCCGATGTCCCCCCCCGTCCGGCGCAGCACCGCTTGCAGGCGGTCCTTGTCGGCAGGGGTATCGGCCACCAGCATGTCGGTGCCATCAAGCCGGCGTCCGTCAGCCGTCAGGGCAAGGTCGCGCAGATGCACGAGACCGTGCGTGCCACGCCAGCCGTCATGCCCGGCAAGCAGCAGATGCGCCTCGGCATCATGGCTTTGCCGCAGCAGGGTGATGCGGGCACGATCCTCCAGCACCTCGCGGCGGTCATGGGCAAAGCGGGACGAGGAAAACCCGTCGATGGACAGGGTCGAATGGCTTTGCGTGGCGCGGCTGGCCCGGTGCCAGTCGGCGCCGAAAGGCGCGCCATTGCCACAGTTCACGATCAGCGGCCGCCGCCCCGAAGTCAGCTCGAATGCGAGGGTCGAGGCATGGGCCGAGGCCCCCGCCTCCCCGCCCGGCGACAGGGCTGTATCGACGATAACCGAACTGCGCCCCGCCGACAGCCGGGTAAAGCCCATGGCCAGCCCGCCGACAGGTGCGGGCTTCACGCCGGAACTGGCCAGCGCATGATCCAGCCGCCCCTCCAGCCCGCGCCCGCCCCCGTGAAACCGCGCCAGCCCGCCATCGGCATGACGCAGCGCGCGCAGAGTCGGCGCGATCCGTTCAATCGCTGCCAGATGCGACGGCGGCACCAGCCGCCCGGCATCGGTCAGCGCCTGGGCAGCCCAGGTCAGCAGGGTGAAAACCTCAAGCAATTCCTCGGGGTTGCGGGTCGGTATCCCTCCTTCGGCATCCACCTCGCGCTCACATTCCCGCGCCAGCGCGGCGGCGGCGGGATCAACATGCGCCTCCATCCCGATCAGCGCCAGACCCGCATAGATCAGCCCGGTCAGCGCCTCGAAGCGCGGCAGGCCGGGCGAAGCCACCTGCCAGCGCCGCGACAGGAACACCGTCTGATGCGACAGTGCGCTGTAATAGGCCAAAGCGCGGTCGCGATCCTGCCCGCCCAGCAAAAGGATGGCATGGTTGATCCAGCGGATCAGCCGCCGTCCGGTCAGATCGGGCGACCAGCCGGGGCCGTCGCCGCGCCCGTAACGATCAATCCAGCCAAAGGTCCAGTCCTGGGCGCGTTTGCGCGCCGCCGGATCACCGACCGCCGCCAGATCATCCAGCCAGCCGAAGCCCTGCAATTCAGCCTCAAACGCGGGGCCCGGGCGGGCGATATCCCAGATCTCTGCCCCCGGCGCCTCGATCAGATGGCCTGCGAACAGGAAGTTTCCAGCAACAAGCTGCTTGCCGCGCGCGTAAAGACCGATGGTGCGGGGTTCGGGCTGCGAGACGAAACCGGCGGCGGGCTTTGCGCGCGTGGCCTTACGGGCGGCAAGGCGGTTCATCGCCTGCACCCAAGCCTCTGCCCACCATGCGCCGCGCGCAACCGCCCTCATGCCCCGCTCACTGATCCACAAATTGCCTGCCTTGCCCGTGTCCGGGTCTTGCGCCGCACCATAGACGCGCGGGCGCCCCCTGTCACCGCAAAACCCCGTGTGAGCCGGTCCGGGGGCTGGACCCCGGCGCCGGGGCAGGCCATTCTCCGCCCGCAAAGGAGCCCGCATGACCCATTCCGTTATCTTCGATCTGGATGGCACGCTGATTGACAGCGCACCCGACATCCATGCCAGCGCCGACACCGTTTTCACCGCTCTGGGCCAGCCCCCCTTTACCCGTGCCGAGGTTCAGGGCTTTGTCGGACGCGGCGCGCCGAACCTTGTGGCGCGGCTGTGCGAATCGCGGGGCCTGCCGCATGAGGGGCCGGAGTTCGACCGCGTTCTGGCCCGGTTTCTGGAAGTCTATGAAGGGGCGCAGGCGCTGACCGTGCTCTATCCCGGCACCCGCGCGGCACTGGAGGCATTGCAGGCAGCGGGCTGCAAGCTGGGGCTTTGCACCAACAAACCGCTGGCGCCGACACTTGCGGTGCTGCGCCATTTCGGTTTGGAAAACCTGTTCGCAGCGGTAATCGGCGGCGACAGTCTGGCAGTGAAGAAGCCCGACCCTGCGCCGCTGCTGGAAACGCTGAAGCGCATGGGCGGCGGCCCGGCGATTTTCGTGGGCGACAGCGAGGTCGATGCGGAAACCGCGCAGAACGCGGGCCTGCCCTTACTGTTGTTCACCGAAGGGTATCGCAAAACCCCGGTCGAGGCGCTGCCACATGATGCGGCTTTCGCCCATCACGATGCGCTGCCGGGGCTGGTCGCCGCGTTCAGCGCTCCAGCCGTGCCATGAAGAACCCGTCCATCCCGCCACGGTCGGCCCAGTAATCGGGCCGCAGGCGCAAACCGCCCGCAGGCGCGCGCCATGCCGGGTCGGCGCCGGGCGGCAGGGCATCATCAACGCGCAGGGCGGGGTGACGCGCCAGCGCGGCGGCAAGCTGCGCCTCCCCTTCTTCAGGCAGAAGTGAGCAGGTGCAGAACACCAGCCGCCCTCCCGGTTTCAGCCAGCCCAGCGCCCGGTCGATCAGCGCGGCCTGCAGGGCGACCAATGCCTCCAGTTCCGATCCGTCTTTCACAAAGGGCAGATCGGGATGGCGGCGAATGGTGCCCGTAGCGGAACAGGGCGCATCCAGCAGGATGGCATCGAACGGGGCCTCGGGCTGCCAGTCCAGCGCATCGGCCACCACCACCTCGGCGGTGAGGCCGGTGCGCGCAAGGTTGTCGCGCAGCCGCGTCATGCGCGACTCGTTCACATCCAGAGCCGTGACCTGCGCCCCGGCGGCAGCCAGTTGCAAGGTCTTGCCACCCGGCGCGGCGCAGAGGTCCAGCACCCGCTCGCCCGCCTGCGGTGCCAGCAGCGGCACTGCCAGCGCGGCGGCAGCGTCCTGCACCCACCAGTCGCCGGTCGCATAGCCCGGCAGGGCGGAAACCTGCACACCGGGGGCAAGCCGCAGACTGCCCGTGGGCAAGGCCTCAGCCCCTTCGATCCCCACATCCCGCCCCGGACGCAGGGTCAGATCGACCGGCGCAGGGGCGGCCTGCACAGCCTCCATCGCACTGACCGCGGGCTTGCCCCAGGCATCGACCAATGGCTTGCGCAGCCAGAACGGAAGGCGCTGCGGCGGTTGCTTGCCGAAACTGGGGTTTTCCGCCACGCGCCGCAGCACGGCATTCACCAGCCCCGACAGCGCGGCATGACGGCGGTGATGGCGGACCATGTTCACTGCCTCGTTCACCACGCCATGCGCAGCCTCGCCCAGCACCAGCTCCACTGTGGCAAGGCGCAGGGTGTTCAGCACCGTCAGCGGCGGGGCCTTGCGGAGAAAGGGTTTCAGAAGGCGGTCAGTCGGTTCGACATGGCGCAGCACCTGCGCCGTCAGCCGCTGCGCCCGCGCACGGTCAGCAGGGGACAGGCCGGTCAGCGCCGCTTCACACTGGCTCAGCAGCAGGCCCTCGCCCAGCACACCGTCCAGCATGTCCACCGCCGCCGCCCGTGCCGTCCTTGCCATTGCCCGCGTCCCCGCCCTTGTTCATCTGCCTGCCGCCCGTATATCATGGCAGAGAAGCCTGCAAGGAACCCGACCGATGAGCGAGGACAAGCCTGACCTTCCACCCGAAGCGCTGCGCGCCCTGGCCGAGGCCGAGGAACGCCGCCGCGCCGCGAAGGACCAGACCCTGCCGCCCGAACTGGGCGGGCGCGACGGGCCGGAGCCGGTGCGCTTTGGCGATTGGGAAAAGAAGGGCATCGCAGTCGATTTCTGACGCGCCCCCTGTCCCGACAGGCCGCATGGACGGCAGCGTCGGAATTTGAGTATTTTTGCAAGAAGCAACAGGCAGCGGCGTGCCGGGCCTCAGAGGCCGAGCACATCCATCATGTCATATTCGCCGGGGCCCTTGTGCTGCCCCCAGAGTGCGGCCTTCAGGGCGCCGCGGGCGAAGATGGCGCGGTCGGTGGCGATGTGGCGGAGCACGATGCGCTCGCCCGTCCCGGCAAACAGCACGTCATGTTCGCCCACGATGTCACCGCCGCGAATGGCGCTGAAGCCGATGGCACCGGGGCGCCGGGCGCCGGTGATGCCGTCACGGCCCGAGTCGCGCATGGTGTCCAGATCGACGCCGCGCCCTTCGGCGGCGGCCTGACCCAGCATCAGCGCGGTGCCAGAGGGCGCATCGACCTTCTTGTTGTGATGCGCCTCGATCACCTCGATGTCCCAGTCGGCATCAAGGGCGGCGGCGACCTTGCGGGTCAAGGTGACCAGCAGGTTGACACCAAGGCTCATGTTCCCCGCACGCACGATCACCGCATGGCGGGCGGCGGCGTCGATCTTTGCCAGATGTTCCGGCTCAAGCCCGGTGGTGCCGATGACATGGACCAGACGCGCCTGCGCCGCGAGGGCGGCAAATTCCACCGTGGCGGCGGGGGTGGTGAAGTCGATCACCGCGCGGGCCTTGGCGAAAGCCTCCAGCGGGTCGTCAGTGACTTTCACGCCGACCGGCGCGCCGCCCAGACATTCGCCGATATCACGACCGATCCAGTCATGCCCCGGCCGTTGGATGGCAGCGGCAAGACGGGCCTTGTCGCTGGCCAGAATCGTACCGATCAGCATGCGGCCCATGCGGCCCGAAGCCCCAGCGATGACGATACCCGGCAATGCGTCCATCTTGCGCCCTCCTGTCTGCTCGCCCTCCCATAGCGTGAAAGCGCGGAGACGGCCAAGCCCTGTTGCGGCGGCGGCGGGGAAGGCTTAGATGGAAGTCATGTCGAAAAACCGCTTCTCCTCGGGCGATGGCCCCTCGCAACGGCAGCTTCGCGTCGGCGAACTGATACGGCGCACGCTTTCCGATGTGCTGAACCGGGCCGAGATCCACGATCCCGATCTGAACCGCATGTCCATCACCGTGGGCGAGGTGCGTTGTTCGCCCGATCTGAAGGTGGCGACGGCCTATGTCATGCCGCTGATGGGATCGGTACCGGTGGAGGATGCGATTGCCGCGCTGGCGCGCAACAAGGCCGAATTGCGCCACCGCATCGGCGGGGCGCTGACGCTGAAATACACGCCCGACCTGCGCTTTCGCCCCGATGCGACCTTCGATCAGCTGGACGAGACGCGGCGCCTGTTCGCCGATGAAAAGGTGCGCCGCGATCTGGACACGCCGGATGAGGGTGACGACGGCGACGATGCTTAAGCTGTTGGCGGCGCTGTGTCTGCTGGCCGTCCCGGCGCTGGCAGAACCGTGCCGACAGACCAGCTTCGAGGGCCTCCCCTTCACGCTTTGCGAGGTGCAGGCTGGCGCCGATCTGCGGCTGTTTCACAGCGATGATGCGGGCGATCTTCTGGGGTCGTTCGGCGCGGTGGATACAGCGCTGGCGCCCGAAGGCAAGGCGCTGGTGTTTGCGATGAATGCCGGAATGTATCACCCTGACCGCGCGCCTGTGGGGCTTTACATCGAGAAAGGGCAGCAGCGGCACGGGATCGTGCTGCCCGCCTCGCGCGGAAATTTCGGGATGCTGCCGAACGGCGTGTTCTGCATCGGCAAGACGCGGTTCGCGGTCATCGAATCGCGGCGCTTCGACAGGGCGCCGCGCGCCTGTCGCTATGCCACACAATCCGGGCCGATGCTGGTGATCGGCGGCAAGCTGCATCCGAAGTTCATTCCGGGCAGCGACAGCACCTATATCCGCAACGGCGTAGGGGTCAGCGCCGATGGCAAGCGCGCGGTGTTTGCCATTTCGGATGCTGCGGTGAATTTCGAAACCTTCGCGCGGCTGTTCCGTGATCAACTCGGCCTGCCTGATGCGCTGTATTTCGATGGCAAGGTCTCGCGCCTTTATGCGCCGGGGCTGGGACGGGCGGATATCGGCTTCCCCATGGGGCCTATCGTCGGGCTGGTGGCGCCGCTGCCTTGACGGCCGCCCCTTTGGACGGATAGCAGGCGGCTTCTCTGGAAGAAGCGGGACGGATATGGCGCGCAGCAAGAAAGGCCGGGCGGTTTCCGGCTGGGTCGTGATCGACAAGCCGGCAGGCATCACCTCGACCTCGGTCGTGAACAAGGTGAAATGGGCGTTTCAGGCGCAGAAGGCCGGTCATGCCGGAACGCTCGATCCGGCGGCGACCGGGGTGCTGGCCGTGGCCTTGGGTGAGGCGACCAAGACTGTGCCCTATATCACCGATGCGCTGAAAGCCTATCGCTTCATGGTGCGGCTGGGGGTGACTACCACCACTGACGATGCTGAGGGCGAACCGCTGGCGACCTTCGACGCGCGCCCCGAAGATGCGGCGATTGCCACCGCGCTGGCGCCGTTCCGCGGTGAGATCATGCAGGTGCCGCCGCAGTTTTCCGCCGTAAAGGTAGAAGGCGAGCGTGCCTATGATCTTGCCCGCGAGGGGGTGGAGATGGATCTGGCAGCCCGCCCGCTGTGGGTGGAAAGCCTCGAGATGATCGCCCGCCCCGATGCCGACCATGTGGAGCTGGAAATGGTCTGCGGCAAGGGTGGCTATGTGCGGTCGATCGCCCGCGATCTGGGGGCGGCCCTGGGCTGCGGCGGCCATGTGGAATGGCTGCGCCGGGTCTGGTCCGGCCCGTTCGAGGCGGACAAGGGCGTAAGCCTTGACGAAATCGAGCGGCTGGCGCGCAGCGAGGACATCGACGCACTGCTGCTGCCGCTGGAACTCGGGCTTGCCGATCTGCCGGAATTACCCGCCACGCCGGAAGGCGCGGCGCGTTTGAAGAATGGCAATCCCGGCATGGTCATCGCCTCGGGGATGGAGTTCGGGGAAACGGCCTGGGCCTCGTATCAGGGAAAGCCGGTGGCGGTGGGCAGCTACCAGTCGGGCGAGCTGCACCCGAGCCGCGTGTTCAACCTGTAAGCCGATGCTGCTGATCCGTCGCCATGCCGAGGCGGGCGTGCAATCGCGCGCCGCCTATTCGCGCTGCGGGCTGTACCGCTACTATCTCAGCCGTCGCTGGGGCGCGGGGCGGTTGATGCTGTTTGTCATGCTCAACCCCTCCACCGCGACGGAACGCAAAAATGACCAGACGCTTGCGCGTTGCGAGAAACGGGCGCGGATGGGCGGGGCCGGTGGCTTTGCCGTGGTGAACCTGTTTGCGCTGCGCAGCAAGGAACCCGCCGATCTGAAACGCGCCGACGATCCGGTTGGCCCGCTGAACGACCGGCTGTTGCGTTGGGCGGCGCGGGTCTCGGGATCGGCAGTCTGCGGCTGGGGCAACCATGGCGGGCTGATGGGGCGCGATGCGGCGGTTCTGGCGCTGCTGCGCGCCAGTGGGGCAGAGGTCGCGCATCTGGGCCTGACCTTCGCCGGGCAGCCGCGCCATCCACTTTATGTGCCGCTGGCACAGACCGTGCAGGCATGGGAAATTACGCCGCCTGCGGAACCAGCCTGATCTGCGACAGATCCAGCCCGGCGCCATTCGCCACGATGGCGAGGGGCTTGCCATCCAGATGCAGAGCTACGTCGCCGGTCCGGGGATCGGCATGCAGTTCCAGCACCGGGTCAGGATGCGCCTCGGGATCGTATTGCACCTCCAGCACATCCTCATGCGCATTGAAATCCATGATCCGCGCGCCGTCGCCTTCCTCCAGCCAGTCGCCCAGACGGAAGGTATCGGCCCCCGATCCGCCGGTCAGGTAATCCTCCGCCCCGGCCACCATCGTATCGTCACCCTGCCCGCCATTGAGGAAATCGGCATCGCCATCCTGGGGCGCCTGCGGGTCATGGCCGATCAGCAGATCATTTCCCGCATCGCCATCCAGCGTATCGGCGCCATAGCCTCCCGACAGGGTATCCTCGCCGTAACCTCCGTTCAGCCAGTCGTCGCCCAGATCGTCTTGCAACAGGTCATTGCCGCTGCCGCCCATCAAAGAATCGTCGCCACGCCCACCTGCCAGCGTATCGGTCCCACCGTGACCGGCGATGAAATCATTGCCACTGCCACCGGACAGCGAGTCGGCCCCCGCCTCGCCGCGCAGCAGATCGTCGCCGGAACCACCGGCAAGCGTGTCATCCCCGCGCCCGCCATAAAGATAATCCTGTCCGGCACCGCCTCCGACCCTGTCATCCCCCCCACGCGACACGATCTGGTCCAGACCGCCCCGCCCATGGATCACATCGTCTTCGGCCCCGCCGGTCAGCGTGTCATCCCCCGGCCCTCCGGTAACCACCGCAGGCGCCTCCGGCGCGGCATCCGCTGAGGGGGCGGCATGCGCGGTGGCCGGGTCGAGTAAATCGCCATGCGCGAAAGAATCACTCTCCGCCGTGTCATCCGGGGGAGAATCCTCGTCATTCGCGGATGGGTCATCCTCCGCCTCCGGTCGCGCGACGAACGCATCCAGCATCAGACCCGCGCTCAAGGCGCCCAGCAACCCGATCAGCCCCAACATGGCCAGTATCCCCACGAACCCCGAAATGCCCGCCCGGCGTTAACCAATATTCCGTGCAAGCCCCTGTCATTGCAGAATATTCAGCGCGCCGATCATGGCACAATCCGGGCAAGCGCGCCACGCGGGCGCGATGGTTTCTTGCAATTTGGTTAAACTGGGAATGATCCGTCCGGGCGAATCCATCTTCCCTTGCGGGCGATTTTCTCCTATACGCCCGCATCCGCCGCAAGGCGGAACCAAGGGCCCTGCTGGACGACATCCCGGCTTGTGCCGTCACACCAACCTGCAAAGGAGATCCCGATGTCGATCACCGTGGAAGAAAAAGCCCGTCTGATCAAGGAATACGCGACCAAAGAAGGCGACACCGGCTCGCCGGAAGTTCAGGTTGCGATCCTGTCGTCGCGCATCGCGACGCTGACCGAGCACTTCAAGACCCACAAGAAGGACAACCACTCGCGTCGTGGCCTTCTGATGCTCGTGGCCCAGCGCCGCAAGCTGCTGGACTACCTGAAGGGCAAGGATGAAGGCCGTTACCAGTCGCTGATTTCGCGTCTGGGCCTGCGTCGCTGAGCTTTCGCACAGCTTAACGGAACGCCCGTGGCCGATGGCTGCGGGCGTTTCGCGTTTCAGGGGGACAGAAGCGCCGTCCGGTCCAGCCGCAGATCCGATTGCAGCCAGCGCGCCTCGATCGCCTTCAACCGCGCGCCCAGCTCCGCCCCCTGATACTGCGACATCAGGTCGGCAGGGCGCACCGGCATCACGGCAGCCGCGCCACGCGCGACCTCGGCCTGCCAGCCCCGCCCGGGCGGATGCCCAAGCATCGCGGCCCGCGCGAGAATGGCATCGGCGGCGAGGGCTTTCAGCCGATAACCCAGCACCGCGGCGCTGCCCCCCTCACGCACCGCAGGCAACAACAGGGCCAGATCGCGGCTCTCCGCCCGCGACAGGCGCCAGCGGTCATCGACCGCTTCGCCACCCAGCACCGCCAGCCGCCGCATCCAGCGTGGCGGTATCCCGGCCTCCAGATGCACCAGCGGCGCCAGCGCAGTCGGGTCAGCGCCGGGCAGAACCCGCTGCAAGATCCCGGCCTGCGCCATGGCTGCGACCGAGGGCGCGGGATCGGGCGCGGCCAGCAGCTTGCGCATCTCGGCCCCGACCCGTTCTGCCGAAAGCGTCTCCAGCCCCTCGGCCAGCACGGCGCAGGCGGCCAGACCATCCGCGTCGATCCCCTGTGCGGGGTCGCCATACCAGGCATGGAACCGGAAGAAGCGAAGAATACGCAAGTAATCCTCGCGGATGCGTTGCTCCGGCTCGCCCACGAAACGCAGCCGCCGCGCCAGCAGATCGGGCAAGCCGCCCAGCGGATCTATCACCTGACCGTCAGGGGCCGCATAAAGCGCATTCATGGTGAAATCGCGCCGCGCGGCATCCTCGGCCACATCGGAGGAAAATGCGACCGTGGCGCGGCGGCCATCGGTTTCCACGTCACGACGGAAGGTCGTCACCTCATGCGGCACGCCCTTGGCAACCACCGTGACAGTGCCATGGTCGATCCCGGTTGGCACCACGCGGAACCCCGCCGCCTCGCACAGCCTGACCACCGTTTCGGGCTGCGCATCGGTGGCGATGTCGATGTCATTTACCGCAGCCCCCAGCAGCGCATTGCGCACGCAACCACCGACAAACAGCGCCTGTGCGCCTGCCCCGGTCAACGCCGCGCAAACTCCTTGCGTTTCCGGCGCGTCGATCCAGGGGCCGGAGATCCTCATGCGAGCCTCTCGGCCAAGCCGCGCAACATCCGCGCCGTAGCGCCCCAAATGTAATAGGGTCCATAGGGCACGACATAATAGCGCCGCCAGACCCCACGCCACATCCGCCGTTCCACCCGGAAATTCGCCGGATCAGCCAGATGCGCCAGTGGTACGCGGAACACCTCTTCCACCTCGCCTGCCTCGGGAACCGGCGTGAAATCGGCGCGAATATGCCCAAGGATCGGCACAACCGTGTAGCCGGTCACCGTTTCATGCGCAGGAAGCTGGCCCAGCACACGCACCAGTGCGGGGTCGAGCCCCACTTCCTCCTGCGCCTCGCGCAAAGCCGCCGCCTCGGCCGAGGCATCGCCCGCGTCGATCTTGCCCCCCGGAAAGGCAATCTGGCCGGGATGGTGCTTCAGCCCCGACGCCCGTTTGGTCAACAGGACCGACGGCCCGCCCGCGCCTTCGCACACAGCGATCAGCACGGCAGCGGGCCGCAGTTTACGGCCCGGCGGCAGCACGGTCCCCGGGTTCAGATCGAAATCCGAACTTTCCCCCGAGGACCGTGCCAGTGCAGCCAGTAGCGCCTCAGGCCCCATCCGGGGCCGCCTTCGGCGCGTCGAAGCCTAGCGTCAGCGGGTCGAACTCGTAGTGCGCGCCGCAGAACTGGCAATCCGCTGTCACGATACCTTCCGGCGTCGTCATATGCCGCAGATCCTTTTGCGAATAGATCCCCAGCGACGAACGCACCTTTTCGGCCGAGCAGGAACAGCCAAAGCGCACCGGCTGCGCATCAAAGACGCGCGGGCCTTCCTCGTGGAACAGCCGCACCAGCAGTTCGGTCGGCGAGACGGCGGGGCCGATCAGTTCCATCTCCTCCACCGTTTCCAGAAGACGGTTGGCGCGAGTCCAGTTTTCACCATCCTCGCCGTCAACAATGTCTTCAGCGGTCAGCAGACCGCCTTCGCCCGAGCCACCCTGATCCGCCGCGAAAGGCGAAGCCTTGGGCATGTGCTGGATCATCACGCCACCGGCCCGCCAATGCGGCGCGCCGCCCGGCGTCTGCACCTGACCATAGGTCAGCGCAAACCGCGTCGGCAGCTGTTCGGACTGCGCGAAATAGGTTTGCGCGCAGTCGGCCAGCGAATTGCCGGTCAGCGGCGTGATGCCCTGATAGGGGGTCATCCCCTGCCCCTGGTCGATCACGATGACGAAATAGCCCTCTCCCAGCAGATCGAAGGGGCGTTCGACTTCGGGCAGATGATCGGGATCGAAATCGGCATAGGCGCGCAGCCGCGCAGGCTCCCCCCCCTCGGTTGGGCCGTAGTAATCGGTCGCCACCATCTTCACCGCGCCGGTGCCGCGGATTTGCAGCGACAGCCGCCAGCGCAGCTTGATTGTCTGCCCGATCAGCGCGGTCAGCAGTGTCGCTTCACTGACCAGCGCCTCGATCTGCGGCGGGTAGGCATGTTGCTTCAGAACCTGCTCCAGAACACCGTCCAGCCGCGCGATACGGCCGCGGATGTCCGACAGGTCGAGTTGAAAGGGCAGGACGGTATCGTCCCAGGCGATCTGTGATCCAATGGTCATGGGGGTTTCCTGAAGGCGCCAGTCTTGGCATACCGCGATCATATAGGCGCGGCAAGCACAGGACCAAAGGCATGATCAGGCGGTATGGCGAAGCAGTGAAGGCAGGTCAACACTATCGGCGGCGCCCCGGCGTCTATGCCGTGCTGCTGGAAGGCGATCAGATCCTCACCACCTTTCAGGAAGACCCGAAGCCCGAGTTCCAGCTTCCGGGTGGTGGCATCGACCCCGGCGAACAGCCCATCGCGGCCCTGCACCGCGAGGTGATGGAGGAAACCGGCTGGAGCATCCGCGTCACCCGCCGCCTCGGCGCCTTCCGCCGGTTCTGCTATATGCCGGACTACGACCTATGGGCCGAAAAGCTGTGCACCATCTATCTGGCGCGTCCAGTCCGCCCCATCGGCCCGCCGACTGAGGAAGGGCACAGTGCAGTCTGGTTGCCGGCGCTGGAGGCGATGGATCTGCTGGGCAATGCCGGTGACCGGGCATTTCTGGCGCGCGCACTGGCTCAGCCCCGGTAATCGAACAGCACGCCCGACACGTCATCCGGAAAATCACCGCCTCCGGCATGCGCGTTCAGATTCCAGACCAGCGCCTCCAGAAGCGCGGGGCTGTCGAGCTGCCCATTGTCCCGCAGTATTCGCATCAGCCCCTCGTCACCCAACTCCTCCCCCTCTGGTGTCGGGCATTCCGTAACACCGTCCGATACCAGAAACAGCCGGTCCCCCGGCGCAAGCTGCGCCTCGACCCGCTGGAAGGTCACGTTTGGCAGCAAGCCGATCGGCGGCCCGCCCGCACCCAGCAGTTCGATCCCGCCCCCCGCCCGCAGGATCAGCGGATAGGGATGCCCAGCCTGCACAAGTTGCAGCCGCCCGCTGGCCAGATCAACCTCGGCATAGGCCATGGTAAAATACTGATCGACCTGAATTTCCTCCAGCATCATACGGTTGAACCGCGCTGCCACCATTTCCGGCGGCCAGGCGTCGCGCCGCCCGTCCAGACCGCCTGTCAGCGCGATGTTCTGGTCAGGCGAGGCCCCGGAAAGCACCCCCGCCAGCCGGGCGGTCATCAGCGCAGAAGCCACGCCATGCCCCGACACGTCCACGGAATAGAGCGCCACACGGCGGGCACTGATTTCGAAGAACCCGGCAAGATCACCGCCCACATGACCGGAGGGCTTCATAAGAATCGACGCCGCCCCTCGCCCGAAATCGCGATGACGGTCCCGCACCAGCGTCTGTTGCAGCCTGCGCGCCTCGATCAGATCCCGGTCGAGCGAATCATAGAGCTTCTGCAATTCATCCAGCGTCGCCCGGATCAGCCGGTTCTTTTCCACCAGTTCGGCCTGCATGCCCAGAATGCGCTGCCCCGCCCGCAGCCGCGCGTGCAGTTCATCCGCACTGACCGGCTTGGTCAGAAAATCATCTGCCCCGCCATCCAGCCCGTCCGCCACCTCGCCTTTCTCGGATTTCGAGGTCAGCATGATGAAATAGCCGTAGCTTTCGTGCGGCAAAGCCCTGAAAGCCTTGCAAAACTCCAGGCCCGACATGCCCGGCATCACCCAGTCGGAGAGAACGATATCAAAAGGGGTTTCGCGCGCCAGCCGAAGTGCCTCCTCCCCGCTGCCTGCTTCCGTCACCATATAGCCCCAGCGTTGCAGCGACATGGTCAGGATGCGGCGCTGTGCGCGGCTGTCGTCGACCACAAGCACCTGCCCGCGCCTGCCCGCCGCCATCAGATCACCTGTGAAAAGAGAACTGCTCTGGTTCACACGCTGTCTCCACCCAAAAACAGCGGCAGTTTCGGCAGCCCCTCTTAAGATGGTGTGAAACCTAAAATGCGCGGAAACTCGTGTGATTTCCTAACTGCTTGTTAAGCGCCGCCCGCGATCCTGATCTGGTGGGATGTGGAAGCGTCGGCCGGTCTGGCCGCATTCGGGGTATATCATGATTGACTGGAGCAGGGTTGCGGAACTGCAATCCGAAGTCGGGGAGGACGGCTTTGCCGAAGTGGCGGCGCTGTTTCTGGAAGAAACAGACGAGGTCGTGGCCCGGCTCCGCGCGGGCGAGGTCACACAACTGCCGCGCGACCTTCACTTCCTGAAAGGCAGCGCGCTGAATTTGGGGTTTCGCGATCTGGCATTACGTTGTCAGGAAGGGGAAAGGATGTGCAACGCCGGGGCAAGCGGGGCCGTGGATCTGGCCACCCTGATCCGGCTTTACATCGATTCCAAAGCCGCCTTCTCGAACGGTCTGGCCCGTCATTCCGCCGCCTGACGGCCGGTCACACCAGAAATTCGGCCAGCGCCTCGTCGCCGGTGATATCCCGATAGGCAAAGCCCGCCGCATCAATCCGCGCGGTCAGCGCGTCGAAATTCCCGGCGCTGCTGGTCTCGATCCCGATGAGGACCGATCCGAAGTTGCGCGCGGATTTCTTGAGGTATTCAAAGCGGCTGATGTCGTCATCCGGGCCAAGCATCATCAGAAACTCGCGCAGGGCTCCGGGGCGCTGCGGCATGCGCAGGATGAAGTATTTCTTCTTGCCCGCAAACCGCTGCGCCCGTTCCTTCACTTCAGGCAGGCGTTCGAAATCGAAATTCCCGCCCGAGGTGACGCAGACCACGGTCTTGCCGCGAATCTCCTCCGCCAGCACCGGCAGCACATCGACCGACAGCGCCCCGGCAGGTTCCAGCACGATGCCCTCAACGTTTAGCATCTCCAGCATGGTGATGCAGATGCGATCCTCTGGCGCCAGCAGCACCTGCGCCGGATCTGCCCATTTCAGACAATCATAGGTATGCGTACCCAGACGCGCCACGGCCGCCCCGTCGACAAAGCTGTTGACACGCGGCAGCGTCACCGGCCCGCCCGCCTCCAGCGCCGCACTCAGGCTCGCGCCCCCCAGCGGCTCCACAAAGCGGAAGGCAACGCCGGGCGCGGCTTCACGCAGATAGGTGGTCACGCCCGAGGCCAGCCCGCCCCCGCCGACCGGCAGGATCACCAGATCTGGCGCGGCCCCCAGTTGATCCAGCAGTTCAACCGCAACGCTGGACTGCCCTTCGATCACATCTGGATCGTCAAAAGGCGACAGGAAATGCGCGCCTTCCTCGGCGCAATACTTTTGCGAGGCGGCAAGCGTCTGGTCGAAATAGTCGCCGGTCAGAACGATGCGCACCGCATCGCCGCCGAAAGTCCGGGTCTTGTCGATCTTCTGTTGTGGCGTGGTCACCGGCATGAAGATCGTGCCACGCACCCCGAAATGCCGGCAGGCATACGCCATGCCCTGCGCATGGTTACCGGCGCTGGCGCAGACGAAATGTCCCTGCCCCGGATCTGCCGCCCGCACCTTGCGCATGGCATTGAATGCCCCGCGCAGCTTGTAGCTGCGCACCGGCGTCAGATCCTCGCGCTTGAGATAGATTTCCGCCTCGTAGCGATTGGACAGGTGGTCATTACGCTGCAACGGCGTGACCGCAAACAGGTCACGCAGGGCTTCGGTGGTCAGACGGGCTCGGCTGGTAAAATCGCTCATGCGCCGATTAGACCCGTCCCGCCGGGATTGGCAAGCTCAGACCAGTCTGCGCTTTTCGATGTAATGGCCGTACAGCGTGGTCAGGATCGACACGCCCACCATCATCTGCACCCAGCCAGTGGTCAACGTCCACAGAAGAGCAGGGATCGAATCCGGCCGGAACAGCGCTTCCGGCACGCCCAGCAGAATGCTGAACACAGCCAGCAGCAACGCCAGCCCAAAGAAAACCCCGGTTTCCCCATGGGTGGCCTTCCAGCCCTCGTTGAAGCCGATGTTCTGCCCCATGGCGATGGCCGGGAGCGGGATGCTGAGCCGCAGCATCACCATGAAGACGGGAACCATGATGAACAGCGAGGCGATCATCGCTCCTGCCAGCGGGCCTGCCAGCATGACGCCCAACGGCATCATCAGCATACCGGCCACAGCGCCCACTGCAACAACCACCAACCCGATCAGCAGCGAGCGGCCAAGATAGCGCAGAATCTCGTTGCCGTGAAACGGCGGCAGCAAACTGGTGCCGCCCTCGCCTTTCAGCACGAAACGATGCCAGGCAACAGCGATCCACAACGAAAACACCAGCGCGACGACAACAATCAACAGCATTTTCGCCGGGTTGGCCTGCATCGTCTCACCCGAGGTCACGCCCATTGCCACGACAATCATCATCTGCACGATGTAAAGCAGCCCGGAAATGCGCAGCGCATCGGTCAGGTTGCCGAACACCTGCCGCACCGAATGGGTGAAAATCTGCCACGCCTTCATCTTTCGCCTCGCCTGTTGCACGCGGCGATTGAGTCAGCTTGCCCCGGCAGAGTCAAGCAGACCAGCCCGCTTGCCCTTGCGGTCATTTGCCTTTAATCGCTGGCGAAACCGCGAGGGAGCGTTTCATGTCCAAGCCCAAGAAAGTCGTGCTGGCCTATTCCGGCGGCCTCGACACCTCGATCATCCTGAAATGGCTGCAAACCGAATACGGCTGCGAGGTCATCACCTTCACCGCCGATCTGGGTCAGGGCGAAGAGCTTGAACCCGCCCGCGCCAAGGCCGAACTGCTGGGCATCAAGCCCGAGAACATCCATATCGTCGACGTGCGCGAGGAATTCGTGCGCGATTTCGTCTTTCCGATGTTCCGCGCTAATGCGGTGTATGAGGGGCTTTACCTGCTGGGCACGTCCATCGCGCGGCCGCTGATTTCCAAGCATCTGGTGGAAATCGCCCATGCCCATGGCGCGGATGCCGTGGCCCATGGCGCGACCGGCAAGGGCAACGATCAGGTCCGGTTCGAACTGTCGGCCTATGCGCTCGACCCGTCGATCAAGGTCATCGCGCCCTGGCGGGAATGGGATCTGACCTCGCGCACCAAGCTGATCGAATTTGCGGAAGCGAACCAGATTCCGATTGCCAAGGACAAGCGCGGCGAAGCGCCGTTCAGCGTGGATGCGAACCTGCTGCACACCAGCAGCGAAGGCAAGGCGCTGGAAAATCCGGCCGACGAGGCGCCAGATTACGTTTATCAGCGCACCGTTTCGCCCGAGGAAGCCCCGGATACGCCCGAGTACATCGAAGTCACCTTCGAAAAGGGTGATGCCGTCGCGATCGACGGCGAGGCGCTGTCGCCCGCAACCATCCTGACCCGCCTGAACGAACTGGGTGGCAAGCATGGCATCGGGCGGCTGGATTTCGTGGAAAACCGTTTCGTCGGCATGAAGTCGCGCGGCATCTATGAAACCCCCGGCGGCACCGTGCTGCTGGAAGCCCATCGCGGGATCGAGCAGATCACGCTCGACGCAGGTGCGGGCCACCTGAAGGATTCGATCATGCCGCGCTATGCGGAACTGATCTACAACGGCTTCTGGTTCAGCCCCGAACGCGAGATGCTGCAAGCCCTGATCGACAAGTCGCAGGAGCATGTCACCGGCACTGTCCGGCTGAAGCTTTACAAAGGCTCGGTCCACTGTGTCGGTCGCTGGTCCGAACATTCGCTGTACAGCGAAAAGCATGTCACCTTCGAGGAAGACGCTGGCGCCTATGATCAGAAGGACGCAGCAGGCTTCATCCGGCTGAACGCCCTGCGGCTGAAGCTGATCGCCACGCGCAACGCCCGCGTCGCCAAGTAAAATTGCCGTTTCGCGGCAAGGCCCGCCCTTTCGGGGGCGGGCCTTTTTTCGGACTTGTGATTTAATCAATCGTTTGATTAAATCGCTGCATGACTCAGGATGATCCCCCTGCCGGCACCCGTGCCGATCTGATCGCCGCCGGGCTGCACCTGTTCGGGCAGCAGGGCTTCGCTGCCACGCCGACACGGGCCCTGGCGGCGCTTGCCAAAACCAATGTCGCCTCCATCGCTTATCACTTCGGCGGTAAGGAGGGCCTGCGCCTTGCCTGTGGGGCCGAGGTCGCGCGGCGCATCGGGCAGGTCGCCGGACCGCCCGCAACAGAACTGCCCGCCACCCGACGCGATGCGCTGGACCGGCTGGAGGCGATGCTGCGCGCCATGGTGGTTTTCCTCACCCAGGGGCCGCAGGCACAGGATACAGTGGCTTTCATCCTGCGCGAACTTTCCGAAGGCGGCCCGGCTTTCGATCTGGTTTACGACGCCTTCTTCCTGCCCAAGCACCGCGAGCTTTGCGCTCTGGCGGGTATGGCCACCGACCAGCCCGCCGAAGCCGAGGAAACCCGGCTTCTGGTGTTTTCACTGCTGGGACAGGCGGTCTACTTCCGCATCGGTCAGCCCGTTATCTGCCGCCGGATGGGCTGGACCGGCTATTCCGCCGCCGAAACCACCGCCATCGCCGACCGTCTGGCCGCCAACATGCGCGCCATCCTGAGGAGCCAGCCATGAGCCTGATCTGCGCCGTTCCGCTGTTGTCTGCCCTGTTTGCGGCCTGTGATATGCCACCGCCTTTTGCGACCGGCTATGTCGAGGGGGATTTCGTGATGATCGCACCGATTGCCGTGGCACAGGTGTCGGCCGTCAACGTCGCACGGGGCGATCATGTGGCAGCGGGGGCGCCGCTGGTGGCGATGGAAAAGCGCGATGCCGAAATCGCGCTGGCCGAGGCGCGGGCAGCAGAGGCGCGGGCCGCCAGTCAGCTGGCCAACCTTCAGGAGGGCCGCCGCCCGGAAGAAATCCGCGTGTTGGAAGCCACGCTGACGTCGGCCCGAGCGCAATCGGACGAGGCCGTGAAAGAGGTCACCCNCCCGCCAGCAAAGCCTGAACGCCCGCAATGTCAGCCCTGAGGCACAACTGGATCAGGCCCGCACTGCCGCCGAGGTTGCCGCCGCCCGCGTGGCCGAGGCAGAGGCCAATCTTGCGGTTGCCCGCCTGCCCGCCCGCGCGCAGGAGATCGACGCCGCCCGCGCCACGCTGGCGCAGGCGCAGGCCGCGCGCGAGGCAGCGGAATGGCAATTGTCGCAACGCGCGCTGGCCGCCCCCGCCGCTGGTACGATTTACGACGTGGTGCGCGAACCCGGCGAGATTGCCGGGCCCTCTGCCCCTGTCCTGTCCTTCCTGCCCGACGGCGCGGTGAAGCTGCGGCTGTACGTTCCCGAGCCATCGGTCGCGCAGATCCGCCCCGGCACCCGGTTGCAGGTCAATTGCGACGGCTGCACAGGGCAAAATGCGACCGTCAGCTATGTGTCGGATTCGCCGGAATTCACCCCTCCGGTGATCTATTCGCTGCAAAACCGGCAGAAGCTGGTGTTTCTGGTCGAGGCCCGCCCCGACCCCGGATCGGACCGGCTGAAGCCCGGCCAGATCGTCGATGTGGACCTGTCAGCACCATGAACGCGATCGAGGTCACCGGGCTGACAAAGGCCTTCCATGGTCGCAAGGTGGTGGATGACGTCTCGCTCAGCGTCGCACGGGGCGAGATCGCGGGGTTTCTGGGGCCGAACGGGTCCGGCAAGACCACCTGCATCCGCATGATGTGCGGGCTGCTGACGCCCGATGCGGGCGACGGGCAGGTGCTGGGCCATGACATCCGCCGCGAAGCCCGCGCCATCAAGCGGCAGGTCGGCTACATGACCCAGAAGTTTTCCTACTACGAGGATCTGACCATCGAGGAAAACCTTGCCTTCGTCGCCGGGCTTTACGCCCTGCCGGCCGAAGCCGTGCGCGACACGCTGGCGGGGCTGGGGCTGACCTCGCGCCGGAGCCAGCTTGCGGGCAGTCTGTCGGGGGGCTGGAAGCAGCGGCTGGCACTGGCAGCCTGCATCATGCACAAACCGAAGCTTCTGCTGCTGGACGAACCCACCGCCGGGGTGGACCCCAAGGCACGGCGCGAGTTCTGGGATGAAATCCATGGCCTTGCCGCCGACGGGCTGACGGTTCTGGTATCCACGCATTACATGGACGAGGCCGAGCGCTGCCATCGCATCAACTATATCGCTTACGGCCGGTTGATTGCGCGCGGCACGGTGCCCGAGGTTATCGCCTCGGCCGGGTTGACCACCTTTCTGGTCACTGCCGACCGTCCGGGCGAGCTTGCGGCGCGGCTGCGCAAGGCGCCGGGGGTGGAACAGGTTGCCCCGTTCGGCACCACGCTGCATGTCACCGGCACCGACCGCGCCGCGCTGGAACGCGCGCTAAGGGGCGCCGGCGCGAGTTTCCGGCCCGGCGAAACCAGCCTTGAGGACGTGTTCATCCGCCTGATGGGCCAGAGCAGGGACAATATGGCATGACCGGCATTTCCCTTCGCCGCCTCGGCGCCCTGCTGCGCAAAGAGCTGATCCAGATGCGGCGCGACCGGATCACCTTCGCCATGATGCTGCTGGTGCCGCTGATGCAGCTTGTACTGTTCGGTTATGCGATCAACAGCGATCCAAAACACCTGCCTGCCGCTCTGTTGGCACCAACGCAGGATCGGTTCAGCCGGGCCATGGTCTCGGCACTGGAACTGACCGGCTACTATGATTTCACCCATGTCGGCATTTCCGCGACCGAGGCAGAGGCGCTGATTACCCGCGGCGCTGTGGCTTTCGTCGTCACCCTGCCTTCTGATTTCGGGCGGCGGGTCGAACGTGGCGACGCGCCGCAGATGCTGATCGAGGCGGATGCGACCGACCCTTCCGTCGCCTCGGGCGCCATTTCCACCCTTGGCACTGTCGCGGCGGAGGCCCTGCAACGCGAAACCGGCGCCAGCCCGACGCAGCCGCCGGTCGGGATCGTCGTTCACAAACGCTATAACCCCGAGGGGATCACGCAATACAACATCGTGCCGGGGCTGCTGGGGGTGATCCTCCAGATGATCCTTGTGATGATGACCTCCATGGCGCTGACCCGCGAGATCGAGCGCGGGACGATGGAGAACCTGCTGGCCCTGCCCGCCACCCCGGTCGAGATCATGCTGGGCAAGGTCATGCCCTATATGGGCGTCGGCGCGGTGCAGGTGGCGGTGGTTCTGCTGGCGGCACGGTTGCTGTTCGGCGTGCCTTTCGTCGGGAGCTTCGGCGTGCTGGCCGCGGGCATTTTCACCTTCGTGCTGGCGCTGGTGATCCTCGGTTACCTCATTTCCACCCTCGCGCGAACCCAGATGCAGGCGATGCAGCTGACGTTCTTCTTCTTCCTGCCGTCGCTGATGCTGTCTGGCTTCATGTTCCCGTTCCGGGGTATGCCGGGCTGGGCACAGACCCTGGGCGAGGTCTTTCCGCTGACGCATTTCCTGCGACTGATCCGGGCTGTGATGCTGAAAGGGGCAGGCCAGCCCGACATTGCGCAGCCGATGGCGGCGCTCATGGTCTTTGTGCTGGTCTATGGCCTGCTGGCACTGGCGCGCTTCCGTCGCACGCTGGATTGACGGGGCAGATTGAAAAGGGGCGCAGGTTTCCCCGCGCCCCGGTACTCATTACGAAAACTCAGGAGCGTCAGGCCGTCAGCCCGCCGGAATCGCCGCGCCCCATCAACTGCCGCAGCGCCACCGGCAGGATCAGGATGAGACCGACAATCGTGGGTGTCATCGACGGCGCCACCAGCAGCAGCGCGGCCACGGTCAGCGCCAGCCGCTCCCACCCTTTCAGGGGCGCGAAAAGCCAGCCGGTGACAGCCGCCGCCAGCACATAGATGCCCATTACTGCGCCGAAGAAGGCAAGGAAGAAGGCCCCCCAGGTAAAGCCCTCGGTCACCAGCAGAAGCGCCGGCTGGAAGGCAAAGACAAAGGGCACCAGCACCTTGCCCATGCCGAGCCGGAACGCCGTGTTCCCCGCCTTGAAGGCATTGGCCCCGGCGATCCCGGCCGCCGCATAGGCCGCCATGGCCACGGGTGGCGTGATGTCGGCAAGCACCCCATAGTAGAACACGAAGAAATGCGCCACGATCTGCTCCATCCCCAGCATGCCAAGGATGGGCGCCGCCACCGCCACCATGATAATGTAATTGGCCGTGGTCGGGATGCCGCAGCCCATCAGGATACAGACGATGGCCGTCAGCAGCAGCGTGAACAGCAGTGTCAGCGTCGGCACCGTCATCACCTCGAACGGCAGGATCGCCAGCCAGCCAGAGACCGAAGCCGCCCAGCCCGCTGCAACGCCCGTCACCATATAGGCGATCTTGAAGCCGACGCCCGTCAGGGTGACGACCCCGATGACCACACCCACCAGCGCGGCGGCAGCAGTCACCGACAGCGACTGACGCGCGCCAAGGCAGAAACCTTCCCACACGCCATGGGCGGTGCCCCGGATCGCCTGCGCGATGCCCCCCTTCATGAACTCCTGAATCGCCAGCACAACGATACAGGCGGTGATCGACCAGAAAGCGGCGGCAAAAGGCGTGCGGCCCGACAGCAGCACACCGACCAGCAGGATCAGCGGGAAGATCGACAGCCAGCCCTCCCTGATCACCTTCCAGGCATTCGGCAGTTCCTCGGCTGACAGGCCGCGCAGGCCCAGGCGCCGCGCCTCAAGATGCACCTGCACCAGCACGCCGAAGAAATGCATGAAGGCCGGGACCAGGGCGGCAGTCAGGATGGTGGTCAGCGGCACGCCCAGATATTCGATCATCAGGAAGGCCACCGCCCCCATGACCGGCGGTGTAATTTGTCCGCCGGTGGACGAAGCCGCCTCGACCGCCGCCGCGAAATGGCGGGGATAGCCGATGCGGATCATCGCCGGGATGGTCAGCGCGCCGGTCGTCACCGTATTGGCAATGGAGGAACCCGAGATCGAGCCCAGCAGCGCCGAGGACAACACCGAAACCTTGGCAGGCCCGCCCGCATAGCGCCCGGCGAGCGCCGAGGCCACGTCGATGAACAATTGCCCCAGCCCGATCCGCGTCGCCATCACGCCGAACAGCACGAAGTGGAACACATAGGTGGCGATCACCCCCAGCGCGGTACCGTAGATGCCCTGCGAGGTCAGATAGAGGTGGTTGACGATGTTCGACCAGCTTGCCCCGGGATGCACAAGGATGCCCGGCATCGACTGGCCGAAATAGGCATAGGCAATGAACAGGATCGCGATGACCGGCAGAGGCCAGCCCATCGACCGCCGTACCGCCTCCAGCAGCACGACGATGAGAATGGTCCCCATCAGGATGTCGATGGGCAACGGGTTGCCCACCCGGAACGCAAGGTCCGCATAGATCCATGGCACATACAGCGCGGCAACCGCCCCGGCGATGGCCAGCAGCCAGTCGATCAGCGGCAGGCCCCAGGGCGCCAGAAGGCCCGGCTCGGTTCGTTTGGCGCCGAAGGCCGAAAAGCTCAGGAACACCAGCGCCAGCGTAACGCCCATGTGCAGCCCGCGATGCACCGTGGCCTGCGGAATGCCGAATCCGGCTGTATAATAGTGATAGCAGGACAACAGAAACAGGATGGCGCCGGTCAGGATGGCCAGCGGCCGCGCAACCTCGCGGAACCGCATTTCCGGGTCGAATTTCTCTTCCAGGGCCTGAAGCTCATCCGCTGTCAGATGCCGTGGCCCCTCGTCTTCCTCTACCTTTGCCATATGTCACTTGCCCCTGTGCTGACTGTTAAAAGCGCAACGGGGCCGCGCTCTGCGGCGCGGCCCCTGCTTCTGGCCGGTCTTGCGCCGGTCCTCGTTACTTCAGCAGGCCCGCTTCCTTGTAGAAGCGTTCCGCGCCCGGATGCAGCGGGATGCCCACGCCGTTCAGGGCGGTATCCGCCGTGATCAGCTTGCCTTTGGAATGGCCGGAATCCAGCAGCTTGCGGGTGTTCTCGTTCCACAGCGCCTTGGTGATCTGGTACACCAACTCTTCCGGCTGATCGGCGCTGGTGATCCACTGCGCACCGACCGAGAGCGTTTTCACATCGTCGGCATTGCCTTCATAGGTGCCGCCCGGCACGGTATCTGCCGCGAAGAAGCTGTACTTCTCGCAGATCGCGGGCGCTTCCTCGCAGGTGATCGGCACGATCTTCACCGCATGCTGGCTGGCCAGTTCGGCAATCGCACCGGCTGGATAGCCACCCACGAAGAAGAACGCATCCATTGCGCCATCGCGCATCCGGTCGGCGGCCTGATCAGGCTTCAGGAACTCGGCCTTCACATCGCCTTCGGACAGGCCGTAGCCTTCCAGAATGATGCGCGCATCAACCAGCGTGCCCGACCCCGGCTCGTCCAGCGAGACGGTCTTGCCCTTCAGATCGGCTACACCATTGATGCCCGATTCCGCGCTGGCAACCAGATGGATGCTTTCCGGGTAAAGGTTGGCAATGGCGCGCAGCTTCTCGACCGCAGGCTTGCCTTCCCAGATGCCCGTGCCGCTGTAGGCCCAGGTTGCCACGTCGGATTGCGAGAAACCCGATTCCAGCGTGCCACCGGCGATGGCGTTGATATTGGCGACCGACCCGTTTGAGGACAGGGCCGAAGCGATAAGCCCCGGCACGCCACAGGAGCCGCCCTCTTCACAGGGGCGCGACCCCGGCGGGTTCGAGATGGCATTCGCCAGCAGGCCGCCGATCGGGTAGTAGGTGCCAGCCGTGCCGCCGGTGCCGATACGGAAAAACGCCATGTCCTGCGCCTGCGCAGCACCCGCCACAAGGCCGGCCGTCAGCGCCAGACCCGCAAAGAATTTCTGATGAATCATACCAGCATCTCCCCTTGGCATTGAGGGCACCGTTCATCACGCGCCCTTGATCGCCACAGTAAGACCGACCAAATGGTCAAATGCAACCGCTTTGGGACAGGCGAAATGCCAATCCGGCCGCCTAAATGCCGGATTTGTTGACTCCTGGCTGCCGGTTTCCGACATGCCGATGCCGGTTGCAGGCTGGTCATCGCGCCACAGACAGGTTAGTCAGAAAGGGTTCTCAGGGCGGGGTGCAACTCCCCACCGGCGGTATAGCCCGCGAGCGCCTTCAGCAACGAAGGGTCAGCAGATCCGGTGAAACTCCGGGGCCGACGGTATAGTCCGGATGGAAGAGAATCGCGCACGGCCTGCCTCCCGCGGGCCGGGTGTGACTCGTGCTCTGGGACCTGACGCAATTGAACGGAAGGTTCCGAAAACATGACGACCAAAACCCCCCGCATCGCTTTCATCCGCGCGCGCTGGCACGATGACATCGTGGACCGCGCACATGAGGGCTTTCTGGCCGAGGCCGCCCGGCTGATCCCCGGCGCCGAGGTGGAAACCTTCGACGTGCCCGGTGCATTCGAAATGCCGCTGGCCGCGAAGAAACTGGCGCAGACCGGGCGTTTCGACGCCGTGGTGGCTGCCGCCTTCGTGGTGGATGGCGGCATCTACCGCCACGATTTCGTCGCCGGTGCCGTGGTGACCGGGCTGATGAATGTGGGCCTTGAAACCGGCGTGCCTTGCCTGTCGGTCTCGCTGACGCCGCACAATTACCAGCCGGTCGATGTGCTGAGCGGCTTCTACCTTGACCACTTCGTCAAGAAGGGCGCCGAGGCCGCCAGCGCGGTGCGGCAGCTTCTGGACCTTGAGGCGCGGCTGGCAGGCTGAGCCTAAAGCCGCATATGGTGGCGCCCGGTCAGCCGGGCGCGCACCTGTGCCAGTTCAGCCTCGCGGCGTGGCGCGTCCCAGTTCAGAACTTCGGCCAGCAGCCCTGCGATCCGGTCCAGATCGCGCATGCTCAGCCGCCCGGTGACGGCAAGCGCGGTGCGCCGCATCACCAGATCCTCCAGACCTTGCACCTGTTCGTTGCGGCTCAGCCAGCCCAGCTCTTCCAGTGTGTAATCGGGCGCATCTTCCAGCGAGGTAGGCGCCGCACCCTCCGCCTGCAGAATCGCCCGCGCCGTGGTGCCATAGCGTGCGAGCAGCGTGGCCGCCCGCCCCGGCGCCCCGCCCGCCTCAGCTGCCCAGACCGCAGGGTCAGCCGGATAATCCCGCCCGCCTCCGATGGGCAGATCGCGCGTGCTGACGCGCCGCGCCCGACCAAGGCGCGACAGAACCGTATCCGCCACCTCCTCGGCAAAGCCACGGAAGGTTGTCCACTTGCCGCCGACCAGCGAGATCACCGGCCAGTCGCGCGCATCTGACGGCTCGATTACCGGGGCGGAATGGTCGCGGCTGATCAGCCCCGCCGCCGAGCCATCCGACGCGGGCAGGGGCCGGATGCCGGAATAGGCATAGACGATCTGGCTGCGGTCGAACGCCAGCCCCGGCAGCAGGCTGCGCAGGCTTTGCAGAAAATAGTCGATTTCGCCGTCCTCGCAGCGCACGCCGTCCGGGTCATCGGCACGGGTATCGGTCGATCCGACCAGCGCCCGCCCAAGATAATCGAACACCAGGCAGATGCGCCCGTCATCGGCCTCGAAATAGATCATCCGCCCCTTCAGCGCCGCCAGAAGCGCCGGATGATCCAACAGGATATGCGAACCCTTGGTGCCGCCGATCAGCCGCGTTTGCAGGCCCAGCGTGGCGTTCACCGCGTCGATCCACGGCCCCGCCGCATTGATCACCACACGCGGGCGCAGTGCCAGTTCGGTGCCATCGACGGCACACAGTCGCACCGTGGCGCCCTCCGCCCCCAGCAGGGCGCAATGATTGAAGGCCCGCGACGCCGAGCTGGCCCGCAAACCATCCTGCACCAGCTCCAGCACCAGCCGTTCGGGATGCGCCACGGTCGCGTCATAGTAGCGCCCTGCCGCCACGATGCGCGGGGTCAGCGGCGGGATTTCGGCCAGCGCCCTCGCCCGGCCCCACAGCGCATGGCGCGGCATGACCCGCGCGCGGGCCCCATAGAAATCGTAAAGCGCGAGGCCAATTTTCATCAGCACCGCCCCGCGCGCTCGTGGCGCGGTGGTCGATCCCATCAACGTGCGCACCGCCGCGCCAATGCCCTTGAACCACGAAAAGATCGGGATCACGGTCGGCAGCGGATGCACGCAATGCGGCGCGTTGCGCAGGAGAAGGTTCCGCTCCAGCGTCGATTGGGCGACAAGGCGAAACTCGCCGGTTTCCAGATACTTGATGCCGCCATGGATCAACCGCGAGGGCGCAGCCGAGGTGCCCGAACCATAGTCACCCTTGTCGGCGATCACGCAGGTCAGCCCCTGTTCGCAAAGATCGCGAAACAGGCCCGCGCCATTGATCCCGGCACCGAGGATCAGCACGTCAATGGGGGTCTCGGTCATTTCAGGCAGTCTCCTCGGGGGCCAGAGCCTCCAGCGCGGGCCAGATCGGCGCCAGTTGTGCGGCGATTTCGCCATGCAGCGCGTAACGGCGGGCCATCTCGGCGGCGCGTTCGGGCTGCGGGTCAAAGGTGACGCCTTCCCGCGCTGGCGGGCCGTGCCGCGGGCTTTGGTAAAGCCCCACCCCTGCCCCGGCACAAAGCGCGGCGCCCCAGGCGGCGGCCTCGCCGGTGCCGGGCACGGTGACCGGCAGGTTCAGCACATCGGCAAACAGTTGCGCGATGGCCGGATTGCGGGAAATGCCGCCTGTCAACCTTACCTCGCGCGGGGCAAAACCTTCACGCAGCGCATCGACATGCAGGCGATGGTTGAAGGCGATGCCCTCCACAACGGCGCGCAGCATGTCACCCCGGTCATGCCAGCCGCGCAGGCCAAGAAAGCCGGCGCTGGCCCCCGCTCCATGGGGTGAACCGAACAGGTAGGGGTGGAACATCAGCGTCGATTGCCGCGCCAGCGCGGCCTGCAACTCTGCCGCCGCCTGCGGATGGATCGAGCCCCCCGCAGCCTCGGCCGCCTGCCGCTCGGCGCCGAAGGTGCGATCCAGCAGCCAGTCGTAATTGGTGGCCGAGGCTGGTGAGATCGCCATGGCGTTCCATTCACCCGGCGCAATGCCGTTACGGCAGAACCAGCGCGCATCGCTGAGCGGCTGCCGCGTCACGGTTTCGTTGATCGAATAGGTGCCGGCGACGATGGCCACGATCCCCTCGCCATAGCCGCCGATGCCAAGGCCAGAGGCCGTCACATCGTGCAGCCCCGCCACAACTGGCGTGCCGATGCGCAGCCCCGTCAAAGCGGCGGCGGCTTCGGTCACATGACCCACCACATGATCCGGGCGGCTGATTTCAGGCAGGTTCAGCGTGCCAAGCCCGAAAATGCCGGGAACGTCTGCCGCATAGGCCTGCGTCGATACATCGGTGAAAGAGGTGCTGGCCTCGGTCAGATCGGTGCCGATGCTGCCGGTCAGGCAAAACCGGATCCAGTCCTTGCAGGCCAGGACATGCCCGATCCGGGCGAAACGCTCGGGCTGGTTTCGCGCAATCCAGACCAGCAGCGCCGAAGGGGCAGAGGCATGCGGTTCCTGCCCCGTGCGCGCCAAAGCGGCCGCGGCGGTGCCATCGGCCTGCCAGCCCGCGACCACGTCCGCCGCGCGGCTGTCCAGCGATAGGATGCCCGCGCCCAGCGGTTGCGCCGCCTGATCGAGCAAGTAAAGCCCGTCGCCATGCGCTGTCGCCGCCACTGCCGTGATATCACCCGGCGCGCGGCCAGATCTGGCCAGCGCCTCGGCCACCGCTTCGGCCGTCGCGCGCCAGAGACCGGCCATGTCACGTTCGACATACCGGGGCTGCGGTATCTGTTGCGGCACACGGCGCAGCGCCGCCGCGATCTCGCGCCCGTTCTCGTCAAAAATCACCGCCTTGCTGACGGTCAGGCCGTTGTCGATACCCAGCAGGCAAGCCATGGCAGATCCCTTTCGGAAAGATCGGGGCCGGATGCAGATGCACCCGGCCCCGCCTGAATGCCGGGGCGCGCAGCGGCGCCCCACCCGTCAATCACTCGGACAGGGTGAAAGCGGCGGTGTATTTGTCCACATTGTCCTTGGTGATCAGCAGGCAGTCGAAAAGCTGCTTTTCGGTCGCCGCGCCGGTGGAGCCGGTCTTGATCACGTTGTCGGCCTGACGCACAGCTTCGGCCGAGAAGACCGCGACGGGTTGCAGGACGGTATATTGCATCTCGCCCGCTTTCACCGCCGCGACCGCATCGGGCGAACCGTCGAAGCCGCCGACCTTCACCTGATCCAGCTTGCCCGCCTCTTTCAGCGCAGCAATCGCACCCAGCGCCATCTCGTCATTACCCGAGATCACGCCGATGATGTCGGGGTTGGCTTGCAGCAGCGATTGCATCTTCTGATAGCCTTGGGTGCGATCCCAGTTCGCCACTTCCTTCCCGACCTTTTCCAGATCCGGGTATTGGGTGATGACGGTCTCGTAGCCGTTCGAACGGGTCGCGGCATTGTTGTCAGACGGGTTGCCGAACAGTTCGACATATTTCCCGGCGTCACCCACATCGGCCACCCACTGTTCCGCCCCCAGCGCGGCGCCCTGGGCGTTGTTCGACACCAGCTGCGCCTTGGCCAGCCCTTCCTGGTTGATCTCGGCATTCACGAGGATCACCGGGATACCCGCATCCACGGCCTTCTTCACCGCCCCGATGGAGCCATCGGCATTTGCCGGGTCAAGGATGATAGCAGCCGACTTGTTGGTGATCGCGGTGTCGATCAGCGTGCTTTCGGCATTGGTGTCGCCCTTGTGGGCCGAGACATTGGCGGTATAGCCCATGCTTTCGGCGGTGGCCTTGGCCACTTCGCCCTCGGTGAACCAATAGGGGTTCGCCGGGTCGGTGACGATGATCGAGATCAGCCCCTCGGCTGCGGCGGCATAGCTCATCAGCGGGGTGACGGCCACGGCGGCCATCAGGGCACGGCGGGTCAGTTTCAGCATGGTTCTCTCTCCCTTGGTTTGGTCGTTTGCCGTCTTGGCAAGGCTTTCCGCGCGGGTCGGTTGGGTCCGGCCCGGTCGGGAAGGTCGGTCGGCTCAGCCCTTGCGCGGGCCTTTGCCGTATTGGATGGAGTTCATCAGCACGGCGAGCACGATCACCGCGCCGGTGAACACGGTCTGCCAGTAGGACGAGATCCCGATGATCACGAGCCCGTCGGACAGGAAGCCGATAACGAAGGCGCCCAGCATGGTGCCGCGCACCGTGCCGCGCCCGCCGGTCAGCGCGGCGCCGCCGATGACCACCGCTGCGATGGCGGTCAGTTCATAGGTGGTGCCAGCCGTCGGCCCGGCCGAGGTGAGCTGCGACGACAGCACCAGCCCCGCCACCGCCGCCAGCATGCCCGACAGCGTGTAGACGGTGATCTTCACCCGCTTGACCGGCACGCCCGACAGATCGGCCGCACGTTCATTGCCGCCCGAGGCGTAGAGCCAGCGCCCGAAAGCCGACCGGCTGAGCATCAGACCCGCCAGCACCGCAATTCCCGCCAGCACGAGAACCGAGATCGGAATACCCGCCAGCCTGTTGAAGCCCAGCCAGTCGAAGCCGGTGTTGCCCAGTTCCGGGCGCCCCGAAAGATTGTTGTAGGTCAGGCCGTTGGTCATCAGCAGGGCGACGCCGCGTGCCACATACATCACGCCCAGCGTGGCGACAAAGGCGGGCACCTTGAACCAGGCAATCAGCACGCCGTTCACCGCGCCCACCGCCGCGCCCAGCGCGCAGGTCAGCACCACGACCGCCCAGACCGGCGGGTAGAGGATGACGCCCAGCGCCTGCATCTCCACCCCCTGCATCAGCGCCCCGGCGATCACGCCGGAAAGCGCCAGCACCGAACCGACGGACAGATCGATTCCGCCGTTCAGGATCACCAGCAGCATCCCCACGGCCAGGATGCCGTAAATCGCCACATGGCTGGCCATGATGAGGAAGTTCGACACCGTGAAATAGTTCGGCGACAGGAAGGAAAATACGGCGACGATCAGGATCAGCGCAAAGAAGGCGCGACCTTCCAGCAGCAGCCGGCCAAGGCTGAAGGCGGGTTTCGCGGCGGCCGTGCGGGCGAGTGTGGTATCCGACATGGGATGGCTCCGTTACTTGGTCGCTGAGGATCGGCCGTCAGGCCGCCACGGACTCGCCCGAGGCGGCCATGATCTTTTCCTTGCTGACGTTGGAATCGAATTCGGCCGAGATGCGGCCCTTGTGCATGACGATGATCCGATGCGCGATCGACAGGCATTCACCGACTTCCGAGGTCGAATAGATCACGGCAAGGCCGCGCTTCGCCTCTTCGGCCAGCAGCTTGAACACCTCAGCCTTGGCGCCGATGTCGATACCGCGCGAGGGTTCATCCAGCATGATGACGCGGGGTTTCGTCGCCAGCATCTTGCCGATGACGACCTTCTGCTGGTTTCCGCCAGACAGTGAGCCGATGGCGGCGGCCGGGCCGGAGGTTTTCACCGTCACCTCGCGGATAGAGGCGTCGATCAGCGCGCGTTCGGCCTTCTTCTGGGTAAACAGCCCTTTGGTAAAGCTGGCGATGGAGGCAAGCGACAGGTTCTCGCCCACGCTCATGGTCTGCACGAGGCCGTCGCGCTGCCGATCCTCGGGGACAAGTGCCAGACCGCGCGCGATGCGTTCCGCGATGGAAAGATGCGAGATTTCGCGGCCCTCCAGCACCACCTCACCACTACTGGCGCGCAAACGGCCCGCCACGGTTTCCAGAAGCTCCGTCCGCCCGGCGCCCATCAGCCCGTAAATGCAGACCACCTCACCCGCGCGCAGATCCAGCGACAGCCGGTCCACCACGTTGAAGGCCCCCCCTTTGGGATCGGCCACCGTCAGGTCGCGCACCGACAGCGCCACTTCGCCAAAGACATGCCCCTCGGGCGGGCTGCCCAGATCGTAATTGTCGCCCACCATGTTGCGGACGATCCATTCAAGGTCGATTCCGCCGCGTGGCGCATAGGCGGTCATCGTGCCATCACGCAATACCACCGCGTGATCGGTGATCTGCAACGCCTCTTCCAGGTGGTGCGAGATATAGACGATGCTGACCCCCTTGGCCGTCAGGTCGCGGATGACCTTGAACAGCACCTCGACCTCGGACGCCGACAGTGCGCTGGTCGGTTCGTCCATGATCAGGATGCGACTGTCCACCGACAGGGCGCGGGCGATTTCCACGATCTGCTGCTGGCCAAGGCGCAACTCCTCCACCGGGGTCAGCGGGTCGATGTCTTCCTCAAGCTCTGCCATCAGGCGACGGGCCTGACGTTCCTCTTCGGCGAAATCGACGCCGGTCGGGCCCATGATCTCGCGCCCCATGAAGATATTGTCGCGCACGCTCAGGTTCGGGGCGAGGCTGAGTTCCTGGTGAATGATGGAAATCCCGCGATCCCGCGCCTCAGTCGAATTGTTGAAGGCGACCGGCTTGCCATCAAGAATGATCTCGCCGCTGGTCGGCTGGATCACACCGGAAAGGATCTTCATCAGCGTCGACTTGCCCGCGCCATTCTCGCCGAACAGCGTGGTCACCTGCCCGCGATGAATGTCGAAGTTCACGCCTTTAAGCGCATGAACATTACCGTAGGATTTCGCCACGTTACGGGCGGCCAGAACCACCTCGGCCAGATCCGGTTTTTGCTGCGGAACATCGGTCATTTCACGGTGATCCTCACAGGGGTGATCATCCAGTTTTTCGGATTCACCAGCCGGAACGCGCCGATGACCTCGACCGTCCTGCCTTGCAACGATGCGGTATCCAGCCCGTCCAGAACGGCCTTTTTCATGGCGCGGTTGATGCCAGAGCCGGCATCCTGATACTCGATCTGGTTCTTGAAACTGCCAAAGGCGATGTCCCCCGGCGCGTCGCGCAGATCGGTGCCGTTGATTGCCGGGCCGGTTTGCAGCCGGACCTTGATTTCCGGCGGCATGCCCTCGATGGCAAGCTGGTAGACGCCTGATTTTCCCTCACCCACCACACCGGAAAGCTTCACCGAAATGATGGCCCCTGTCGAAGACACGGTGCCGTATTTCTGGCCCGCCGCCGCCTTGTCGGCCAGAGCCTCAGGCGCGATGACCAGCGCATCCACCGCCCGGCCCTCGATATTGGCCTGAATGCGGGGAAACTCCGCCTCTCCAAAGCTGTCGGGCGAAAACGCCTGCTGGCGCACATCCAGATCGGACCCGAGACGCACCACCTTGGTATCCAGCGCCATCGCCGCGAGCAGCGCGAGGCCCAGCGCCAGCGAAAGCATGAGCCCACGGCGCGGCGCGGCGGGCGCACGGGGGGCGGGGGATGTGGCGCGGTTCATCAGCGGACCTCCGGGATGATGGAACGGCAGGCGGCGAATCGAGCCGGGGCGCCCCCGGCGGCCGACGCCGCAAGACGGGCGCCGCACAGCGGGCGCGCTGCCGATGATGTTGTGATCTCTTTCATTTTCAACGGCATGCACCCCTCCCCGGCGCCTGTCGTGACGGCTGTCCTCCCCGATATTTCGCCGCCCTCCAGCGATGCGAACTCCGGCCAGCCTTTTCTTGACAGTTCCAACCGTAACTGAAATAAATTTCGTTGTCCGCAAAAAAATACACATGCATCGTGAAACTGTGCTATGAAGCGGAAACGGCATCGGAGGAGATGCCGGGACACGGCTGCGTATCTGCGGGCCGAAGGCGGGAGGCGAAAAGACATGGCAGGACAGGGCAACGGGCGCGACCTGCTGATCGGCATTGATGCGGGAACCTCGGTCATCAAGGCCGTGGCCTTTGATCTGACCGGACGTCAGATTGATGCGGCAGCCGTGCCGAATCGTTATGCCAGTCGGACCGGCGGGGCCGTTACGCAGTCGCTGACCGATACCTGGGCCGATTGCGCCGCCGCGCTGCGCGGTCTGGGCGCGAAGGTCGCGGGGCTCGCCGCCCGCACCGCCGCGCTGGCAGTTACCGGGCAGGGCGATGGCACCTGGCTTGTGGGCGCGGGCAACCGGCCTGTGGGCGACGCCTGGCTGTGGCTGGATGCCCGTGCTGCACCCACGGTCGCGCGACTGGCGGCCACAGCCGCGAACCGCACAAGATTCGAGGCGACAGGCACCGGGCTGAACACCTGCCAGCAGGGTAGCCAGCTTGCCCATATGCAGACGCATTACCCCGAGCTTCTGGCGCAGGCCGAGGTCGCGCTGCATTGCAAGGACTGGCTTTACCTCAACCTGACGGGGGTGCGCGCCACGGATCCGTCGGAGGCCAGCTTCACCTTCGGCAATTTCCGCAACCGTGCCTATGACGATGCGGTGATTGATGCGCTGGACCTGAGCGCCCGTCGCCAACTGCTTCCCGAAATCATTGACGGCACGCAGATCACCCATCCGCTGACGCCCGGGGCCGCCGCGCAGACCGGGCTTCTGCCGGGTACGCCAGTCAGCCTTGGCTATGTCGACATGGTGATGACCGCACTGGGCGCCGGCGTCGTGGGTGGGCCGGGGGATGTGGCTTGCTCCACCGTCGGCTCCACCGGCGTGCACATGCGCGCGGTTAAGGCCGGCGACGTGCATCTGAACGCCGAGGGCACCGGATATGTGATCTGCCTGCCGGTGCCCGGCCTGGTCACGCAGGTGCAGACCAACATGGCCGCCACGCTGAACATCGACTGGGCGCTGGGTCTTGCCGCCGATGTGTTGCGCGACTTCGGTCAGGAGGTCAGCCACCGCGATCTGGTAGCCCGCATCGACGGCTGGCTGGCGCAAAGCACACCAGGCCAGATCGTCTACATGCCCTATATCTCGGCTGCCGGGGAGCGCGGCCCCTTCGTCAACGCCGACGCCCGCGCGGGCTTCACCGGCCTTTCGCTGAACCACCGCTACCCCGACATTCTGCGCGCCGTGGTCGAGGGACTGGGCCATGCCATGCGCGATTGCTATGCCGCCATGGGCAGCCTGCCCGGAGAGCTGCGCCTGACCGGCGGGGCCGCCCGGTCGCGCGGGCTGCGTGGCATCCTCTCCGCTGCCATCGACGCGCCAGTGCGCGTGTCGGCCCGCGAAGAGGCCGGGGCGGCAGGCGCTGCCATGATGGCCGCCGTCGCCATCGGCGCCTACCCCGATATGCACGCCTGCATCGCCGACTGGGTCACCCCGCTTCTGGGCGCGTCCGAGACCCCCGACCCCGCGCTGGTCGCCGCCTATGGCCGCATCTTTCCCGCTTTTGCCGCCGCGCGGCGTGGCCTTGTCCCCGCCTGGGACGCGCTGGCCGCCGCCCGGACGTTCCATGAAGGAGACTGACATGACCACCGAACCCGGAATGATCGACCTGTTCGTCATCGGCGGCGGGATCAACGGCGCCGGTATCGCGCGCGATGCCGCCGGGCGTGGCCTGTCGGTCGTGCTGTGCGAGAAAGACGATCTGGCCGAGGGCACCTCGTCCCGTTCCGGCAAGCTGGTGCACGGCGGCTTGCGCTATCTGGAATATTACGAATTCCGGCTGGTGCGCGAGGCGCTGATCGAACGCGAAGTTCTGCTGAACGCCGCGCCGCATATCATCTGGCCAATGCGCTTTGTCCTGCCGCACAGCCCCGAGGACCGGCCCGCCTGGCTGGTGCGGCTGGGCCTCTTTCTTTACGACCACCTTGGCGGCCGCAAGAAACTGCCCGGCACCCGAACACTGGACCTGAGGCGCGACCCCGAGGGCACGCCGATCCTCGACCAGTTCACCCGCGGTTTCGAATATTCCGATTGCTGGGTGGATGACGCGCGGCTTGTGGTGCTGAACGCGCTTGGCGCCGCTGAAAAGGGCGCCGAGGTGCTGACCCGCTCGCCTGCCATTTCGGCCCGGCGCGAAAACGGCGGCTGGACCGTCATCACCCGCGACGGCACCACCGGCGAAACCCGAACCTTCCGCGCGAAATGTCTTGTGAACTGCGCCGGCCCTTGGGTCAGCGAGGTGATCAACAATGTCGCCGGGTCCAATTCGTCCCGCAATGTGAGGCTGGTCAAGGGCAGCCACATCATCGTGCCGAAATGGTGGGCCGGATCGAACGCTTATCTGGTGCAGAACCACGACAAGCGCGTCATCTTCATCAACCCCTACGAGGGCGACAAGGCGCTGATCGGCACCACCGACATCGCCTATGAGGGCCGGGCCGAGGATGTGGCGGCAGACGAATCCGAAATCGACTATCTGCTGGCCGCCGTGAACCGCTATTTCAAGGAAAAGCTGCGCCGTTCCGACGTGCTGCACAGCTTTTCGGGTGTGCGGCCGCTGTTCGACGATGGCAAGGGCAACCCTTCTGCCGTGACGCGCGATTATGTCTTCGATCTGGATGAAACCGGTGGCGCCCCGCTTCTGAACGTCTTCGGCGGCAAGATCACCACTTTCCGCGAACTGGCGGAGCGTGGGTTACACCGGCTGCGCCATATCTTCCCGAAAATGGGTGATGACTGGACGCAGCACGCCCCCTTGCCTGGTGGCGAGATGCCCGGCGCGGATTACGAGACCTTCGCCAACGACCTGCGCGACAGTTACCCTTGGATGCCGCGCAAGCTGGTTCAGCATTACGGGCGGCTTTACGGCGCACGCACCCGCGATGTGGTAGGTGCGGCGACCACACTGGCCGGGCTGGGCCGTCACTTCGGCGGCAATCTTTACGAGGCCGAGGTGCGTTACCTGACCGCGAAGGAATGGGCCCGCACCGCCGAGGACATCCTTTATCGCCGGACCAAGCATTACCTGCACCTGACCGAGGCCGAGCGCGCGGCCTTTGCCGACTGGTTCACCGCCGCCCGCCTTGCCGCCTGAGGTTCCCATGACCCTGACGCTCTCGCTCAATACCAATCCGCTGGTGAACCGCTTTGCCGACCCGGATGATCTGATCGACACCGTGGCGCGTGACCTGCGCATCCGTGACCTGCAACTGACGCATGAGTTCATCAACCCGGGCTGGCCCGCCCCGGTGATCCGTCGCCTGACCCGGCAGATGGGTGCCGCGCTGGCACGGACGGGGGTGAGGGTCACCTCTGGCATGACCGGGCCCTACGGGCGGCTCAATCACTTCGGCCACCCCGACCGCGATGTGCGGCGCTATTATGTCGACTGGTTCAAGACCTTCGCCGACATCACCGCCGATCTGGGCGGCACTTCGGTCGGCACACAATTCGCCATCTTCACCTATCAGGATTACGACGATCCGGCGCGGCGCGAGGCGCTGATCCAGACCGCGATCGACTGTTGGGCCGAGGTAGCGGAACACGCCAAATCCGCCGGGCTGAAATATGTGTTCTGGGAACCGATGAGCGTGGGTCGCGAATTCGGCGAAACCATTGCCGCCGCGCTGGCGCTGCAAGACCGGCTGACGGCGGCGGATATGGCGGTGCCGATGTGGATGATGGCCGACATTGACCATGGCGATGTGACCAGCCCCAACCCCGACGATACCGACCCTTACGCCTGGGCGCGGGCGGTGCCCAAAGTCAGCCCGATCATCCATATCAAGCAGTCGATGATGGACAAATCGGGCCACCGCCCCTTTACGGCGGCCTTCAACGCCAAAGGCTCGATCCAGCCCGAACCGTTGCTCGCGGCCTTTGCCGAGGGCGGCGCGGTGGATAACGAGATCTGCCTTGAGCTCAGCTTCAAGGAACGCGAGCCGAACGACCGGCAGGTCATCGCGCAGATCGCCGAAAGCGTGGCTTTCTGGGCGCCGCATATCGACAGCGGCGCGCAAAACCTGAATATCTGAGGTCGCATAACCCCGGAGCCTGCCGATGACCCAAGCCTTCGCCTTCGCCACCGCAACCGAAATCCTGTTCGGACGCGGAAAGTTGGTCGAGGCACCGGCCCGCATCGCGGCCTTGGGGCGGCGTGTCCTGCTGGTTGGCGGGGCGACACCTGCCCGTGCGGCGCCACTGGCCTCCGCGCTGGCAGCAGCAGGTTGCACGGTCACGCATTTCGCCGTGCCGCGTGAACCCGATGTGCCGCTGATCGAGGCCGGGGTGGCGCTGGCCCGCACCACGGGCGCCGATGTCGTCGCGGCCCTCGGCGGTGGCGCGGTGATCGACGCGGGCAAGGCCATCGCCGCCATGGTGCCCGCCCCGCGCCCGATGCTGGACCATCTGGAGGTCGTGGGCCTTGGCCTGCCGCTGGATGTGGCCCCCCTGCCCTTCATCGCCATCCCCACCACCGCCGGCACCGGGGCCGAGGTCACGCGCAATGCGGTGATCGGTGTGCCCGATCATGCCCGCAAGGTCAGCCTCCGCGACGCGCGGATGCTGCCGCGTCTGGCGCTGGTCGATCCGGCGCTGACCGATGGCTGCCCGCGCGCCATCACGCTGGCCTCGGGGCTGGATGCCATCACGCAGGTGATCGAGCCCTTCACCAGCACCCGCGCCAACCCGCTGACCGACGCGCTTTGCGCCGATGCGATCCCGCGCGGACTGGCGGCGCTGAAGCGGCTGATGCAGAGCGAGGACGCACAGGCGCGCGACGAAATGGCCTGGGTGAGCCTGTGCGGCGGCCTCACACTGGCCAATGCCGGGCTGGGCGCCGTGCACGGGCTGGCCGGGCCACTGGGCGGGCTCACCGGCGCCGCGCATGGCGCGATCTGCGGCGCGCTTCTGCCACATGTGCTGCGCGCCAATCGCCGCGCGGTGGCCGATCCGGCGCGGCTGGACCGGGTGGCGGGCTGGCTGTCCGAGGCTTTCGAAAGCGCGCCCGACATGGACAGCGCCGCACAGGCTCTGTCTGCATGGTCGCAAAGCGCCGGTCTGCCCGGCCTTGCCGCGCAGGGCATCGGGCCAGAGGCCCGCGCCGCAGCGGCACAGGCCGCCGCCACTTCGTCCTCGATGAAGGCCAATCCGGCGGCTCTGTCGGCAGCCGATCTTGTCGCCGTCCAAGACGCCGCCGCCTGAAAGGAAGCCCATGGCCCGCCGCAGCCCGCTTGACCCCGAGGAAAGCCTCGCCATCCGCGCGGCCTGGTTGCATTACGCGGGTGGGCTGACACAGGCCGCCGTGGCGAAACGGCTGGGCCTGCCCTCGGTGAAAACCCACCGGCTGATCGCGCGGGCGGTGGCGGACGGGGCGGTCAAGGTGTCCATCGACGGCGCGATTGTCGAATGCGTGGAACTGGAGCAACAGTTGGCCACCCGCTACGGGCTGGAAAGCTGCGAGGTTGCCCCCGATCTGGGGGAAGAAGGGCTGCCGCTGCGCGCGCTGGGTCTGGCGGGCGCGGGCTTCCTGCGGCGGGTCATTGAAAGCGGTGAACATGCGGTGATCGGCCTTGGCCATGGCCGCACGCTGGCCGCCGCCGTCCAACACCTGCCGCGCTTTGACGCCGGGGGCACACGCTTCGTCTCGCTTCTGGGCGGGCTGACGCGGAACTACGCCGCCAACCCGCATGACGTGATGCACCGCATGGCCGAAAAGACCGGCGCGCAATCCTATGTCATGCCGGTGCCCTTCTTCGCCAATTCGGCCGAGGACCGGGCGATCCTGCTGGCACAACCCGGCGTGCGCGAGGTGTTCGACATGTCGAACGGCGCGGGGCTGAAGGTGGTGGGCATCGGCACCGCCGACGCCGATGCACAGCTTGTCGCCTCGGGCATGATCGAACCGCGCGAGATCGCCGAAATCAATGCGGCGGGTGGCGCGGGCGAGATGCTGGGCCACTTCTTTGACGCTGCCGGGCATGTGCTGGAAACCACGCTGACCGCACGGACCCTGGCCGTGGATCTGGACGGGCCGGAGGGCAGCCATGTCGTCGCCATCGCAGGCGGGCCGGGCAAGGTTGCGGCTGTGCGGGCGGTGTTGAACAGCGGCAGGTTACGGGGCCTCATCACCGACGAGGCCACCGCCATGGCACTGATGCAGGGCGCGGATTAACCCCGCGCCAAAAGTTTTGCCCGCGCCATGATCGCCTCTTTGGTGATCCCGAACTCCTGATACAGCCGCTCTGCCGGGGCGGAGGCGCCGAAGCCCGGCATACCGATCACGTCATCCTCGGTGGCGACATAACGGGTCCAGCCGAACTTGCCCGCAGCCTCAACCGCGATGCGGGGGGCATTGCCCAGAACCTCGGCGCGATATTCGGCGGGCTGAGCCTCGAACAGCTCCCACGAGGGCATGGAGACCACGACAACCGCTATGCCTTCGCCATGCAGCGCCCCGGCGGCTTCGACGGCCAGCGCAACCTCGGTACCCGTCGCGATCAGCGTCACATCCCGCCCTTCGCCGAACTGGCGGATCACATAGGCGCCCTTCGCGGTCAGGTTTTCGGCTCCCGCCTCCAGACGCAGTTGCGGCACGTCCTGACGCGACAGCGCCATCAGCGAGGGCACATGGCGGTTGCGAATGGCGATATCCCAGGCTTCCAGCGTTTCCACCACATCGGCGGGGCGGAACACCGTCAGCCCCGGAATGGCGCGCAACGAGGCCATGTGTTCGATGGGCTGGTGGGTCGGGCCGTCCTCGCCCAAACCGATGCTGTCATGCGTCATCACATAGACGACGCCCAGACCCATCAGCGCCGACAACCGGATCGCATTGCGGCAATAGTCGGAAAACACAAGGAACGTGCCGCCATAAGGAATGAACCCGCCATGCAGGGCGAGGCCGTTCATCGCGGCCGCCATACCGAATTCGCGCACGCCATAGCCGATGTAACGGCCCGGCGCCTCGCGCGTATACTGGCTGTCCACCGCCGGAACGCGCGTGAGGTTCGAGCCGGTAAGGTCAGCCGAACCACCGATCATTTCGGGCAGCGCCGGGGTCAGCGCCTCCAGCGCCATCTGGCTGGCCTTGCGGGTGGCGGCTTTCTTCGGCTGGGCGAACAGCGCCGCGCGCGCTTCGGCCAGTGCCGCCTCATAACCGGCAGGCAGATCGCCCGACAGGCGGCGCAGAAATTCGGTGCGTTCCGCCTCGGGGCGTGCGGCAAGACGTGCCTCCCATGCCGCACGGTCCGCAGCCCCGCGCACCCCGATGGCCCGCCATTCGGCGCCCAATTCGGCGGGAATTTCAAACGGCGCGGCGGTCCAGCCAAGTGCCGCCTTGGTCGCTTCGGCCTCAGCCGCACCAAGCGGGGAGCCATGCACCGCATAGGTGCCTGCCTTGCCGGGCGAACCGAAACCGATCACGGTCTTCATCGCGATCAGCGAAGGCTTCGCGGTTTCCGCCTTCGCCGCCGCGATGGCCGCATCCAGAGCCTGCCCGTCATGGCCATCGCAGCTTTGCACATGCCAGCCGCAGGCGCGCAGCCGCGCCGGCACATCCTCGGAGAAGCTGACCGAGGTCGGCCCGTCAATGGTGATGGCATTGTCATCGTAAAGCACGATCAGCTTGCCCAGTCCCAAATGCCCGGCAAGGCTGATCGCCTCTTGCCCGATCCCTTCTTGCAGGCAGCCGTCGCCCAGAAACACATAGGTATGGTGATCCACCAGATCGGCGCCGAACTCGGCCGCCAGCCTGCGTTCTGCCAGCGCCATGCCGACAGCGGTGGCAATGCCCTGCCCCAGCGGCCCGGTCGTGACCTCGATCCCCTGCGCATGGCCATATTCCGGGTGGCCCGCCGTGATCGCGCCCCACTGCCGGAAGTTGCGGATCTGATCCAGCGTCATGTCCTCGTAGCCCGTCAGATGCAGCAGCCCGTAAAGCAGCATCGAAGCATGGCCGTTCGACAGCACGAAACGATCACGATCCGGCCATGCGGGATTCTTCGCATCAAATTTCAGATGCTTGCGAAACAGCACTGCGGCCGCATCCGCCATCCCCATCGGCGCGCCGGGGTGGCCGGATTTCGCCGCCTCCACCGCGTCGATGGCCAGCGCGCGCAGGCAGTTGGCAAGAGCGAAGTTCTGCGGGTCAAGCGCGGCCTTGGCCGCGATGGCGTTGTCCATCGGCATGGGCGTCCTCCTGTTTGCGCTAACGTAACTTCTGCTCTGTGATTTCACAACAAAAATCACATCATAAAATCACAACATAACAATAATGTTGTTGTGATATGCCGCGCCCATGTTAGAAAGCGATCAGCAGCAGGAGGGAATCGTGAAGCGCGAGGAACGCAGACAGGCGATCATGGATCTGCTGGTCGAGGCGCGCGCCGTCGATCTGGATGACCTGGCCGACCGCTTTGCCGTGTCGAAAATGACCATTCACCGCGATCTGGACGATCTGGAACAGGCGGGCCTGCTGCGCAAGGTGCGCGGGGGCGCCACCATCGAGGCCGGAACTCAGTTCGAAAGCGACTTCCGCATCCGCGAATTGCAGGACGGCGCCGCCAAGGCCCGCATGGCCCGCGCCGCGCTGGATCTGATCGAGCCGGGCATGACGGTGATGATCAACGATGGCTCCATGGCCGCGCTGCTGGGTGCCTCGCTGGTGGACAAGCGGCCGCTGACCGTCATCACCAACAATGCCGCCATCCTTGACCGGCTGAAGAACGAAGCGGGCATCACGCTGATCGCCCTCGGCGGCGTGTTCAGCGCCAAATTCAACGGCTTTTTCGGTGTGGTGACCGAAGGCGCACTCGCACGGCTGCGCGCCGATATCGCCTTCATCTCTTCCCCTGCCGTCTCGGGCCTGCAAGCCTTTCACATGGATGACGCCGTGGTGCGCGCCAAGCGCGCCATGATGGCGGCTTCGGCCCGCTGCTGCCTGCTGATCAACCACGCCCGTTTCGGCCGCTCGGCGCTGCATGTGTTGGCCGATCTGGCCGAGTTCGACACCATCATCACTGACGATGCCCCCGCGCCTGAGGATCGCGCCGCGCTGGACCGCGCGGGGATCGCTTTGACCATTGCCAAGGATTGATACATGGAACCGCAAGTCTGGATCGGCACAAGCTGGAAGATGAACAAGGTGCTGTCCGAAGGTCGCGCCTTTGCTGAAGGGCTGCGTGCTGCCGACGCCGCGCGCGATCCGCGCATCCAGCGCTTCGTCATCCCGCCCTTCACCCTTGTGCGCGAGGTGAAGGCGGCGCTGGCCGACACCAGCGTCAAGGCCGGTGCGCAGAACATGCACTGGGCCGATGACGGTGCCTGGACCGGCGAGGTCTCGCCCGTGATGCTGAAGGATTGCGGGCTGGACATCGTGGAACTCGGCCACAGCGAGCGGCGCGAGCATTTCGGCGAGACCGATGAAACCGTCGGCCTCAAAACCGAGGCGGCGGTGCGCCACGGGCTGATCCCGCTGATCTGCATCGGCGAAACGCTGGCTGAACGCGAAGCGGGCCGCACGCAAGAGGTGCTGGAGACGCAGGTGCGTGGCGCCCTGGGCAAGCTTTCGGGGGCGCAGAAACAGGCGCAGATCCTGCTGGCCTATGAACCCGTCTGGGCCATCGGGGTGAACGGCATCCCCGCGACCTCCGATTACGCCGATGCGCGGCAGGCGGAGATCATCACAGTGGCCGAAGACGTGCTCGGCCGCCGCATCCCCTGCCTCTATGGTGGCTCGGTCAATCCGGGCAACTGCGAGGAACTTATCTCCTGCCCGCATATCGACGGGCTGTTCATCGGGCGCTCGGCCTGGAATGTCGAAGGTTACCTCGACATTCTGGCCCGTTGCGCTGCCAAACTGTGAAGGATCACGACATGAAACTGGCAATTGCAGGCGACAGCGCGGGTGAAGGTCTGGCCAAGGTTCTGGCCGAACACCTGAAGGATAAGCACGATGTGGCCGAGATCAGCCGCACCGAGGCTGGCCCCGACACCTTCTACGCCAACCTCTCGGACCGCGTAGCAAGCGAGGTTCTGGCGGGCACCTATGACCGCGCGATCCTCGTCTGCGGCACCGGCATCGGCGTCTGCATCGCGGCGAACAAGGTGCCGGGCATCCGCGCCGCGCTGACGCATGACACCTATTCCGCCGAACGCGCCGCGCTGTCGAACAATGCGCAGATCATCACCATGGGCGCCCGCGTCATCGGAACCGAGCTTGCGAAGGCCATCGCCGACGCCTGGCTGGCCGAAACGATGAATTTTGACGCGAGCGGCCGGTCCGCCGGCAATGTTTGCGCCATTGATGAGGTGGACGCGAAGTACAACAAGCGGTAATCGCTTGATGAGAGAGCTTGACGGGGTGCGTTGGCCCGCACCCCAGCCAATCCGAAAGGGGCAATGATGCTTCGCCTGCCCAATGACGGCGCTGCCACCGGCACGCCGCTGGACGAATACCTGCGCGCGCGCGGCGGGGCGGCGGCCATTGTCGCCGCGCTGGCCCATGCCTTGCCGCCGCTGGCCGACCGGCTGGCCGCCGGACGCCTGCATGGCGACCCCGAGGCCATCGTCGGCACCAACGATTCCGGCGACAAGCAGAAGGCGCTGGATGTCGCCGCGCATGATCACATGCTGGCCGCCCTTGCCGCTGCTGGCGTGCGCAAGGTGCTGTCGGAAGAGGCCGAGGCGGTGATCGACCTTTCCGCCGAAGGCGCCTTCGACGTGGCCATCGACCCGATCGACGGCTCCGGCTCCATCGGGATCGGTGCGCCGCTGGGGATGCTGTTTTCCATCCTGCCCGCCGCGCCCGAGGGCTTTTTGCGGACCGGACGCGCCATCGTGGCGGCGGGCTATGCCTCTTTCGGGCATAGCTGCGACTTCGGCTTCTCGCTGGGCGAAGGCGTGATCATCGCCACCTTCGACCGTGAGCTGAATGGGTTCCGCATCGCCCGCGAGGGTGTGACGCTGAAGCCGGAAACGAAAAGCATCGCCTATAACGCCTCGAACGAACGGCACTGGCCCGAGGGGCTGCAAGCCTGGGCGCGCGATCTGCGCGCCGGGAAGGAAGGCCCGCGCGGCAAGGATTTCAACATGCGCTGGCTGGCAGCAGCGGTGGGCGAATTGCACCGCATCCTGCTGCAAGGCGGCGTGTTTCTCTATCCCGCCGACCGCCGCAAAGGGTATGAGAACGGCCGCCTGCGGCTGGTCTACGAAGCCGCGCCCATTGCCTTTCTGATGGAGCAGGCGGGCGGCAAGGCCACCGATGGCGCCGTGCCGATCCTTGACCGGCAGCCGCAGTCCCTTCACGAGAATACCGCACTCATCTTCGGTGCCGCGGAAGAGGTCGATACCATCGGCTGCTACCTCGGCGCCCCCAACCCCCGACAAGGATGATTCCATGGCCCGGATCACGCTTCGCCAACTGCTCGACCACGCCGCCGAAAACGGCTACGGCGTCCCCGCCTTCAACATCTCGAACATGGAACAGGGGCTGGCCATCATGGCCGCCGCGAAGGCGACCAATTCGCCGGTGATCATTCAGGCGAGCCGCGGCGCCCGCGCCTATGCCGGTGACCGCGTTCTGGCCCGCCTGATCGACGGCCTGACCGAAACCTACCCGGACATCCCGGTCTGCATGCACCTTGACCATGGCAACAACCTCGCCACCTGCGCGACCGCCATCCAGAACGGCTTCACCTCGGTGATGATGGACGGGTCGCTGAAAGAGGACGGCAAGACCCCGGCCGACTACGCCTATAACCGCAACATCACCAGGGCGGTGGTCGATATGGCCCATGCCTGCGGCGTGTCGGTCGAGGGCGAGCTGGGCGTTCTGGGCAGCCTTGAAACCGGTATGGGCGATCAGGAAGACGGCCATGGCGCGACCGAGAAGCTGAGCCATGACCAGCTTCTGACCGACCCGGCGGAGGCCGAGAAATTCGTGGCGGAAACCGGCGTCGACGCGCTGGCCATCGCCATGGGCACCTCGCATGGCGCTTACAAGTTCACCCGCAAGCCCGATGGTGACATCCTCGCCATGCATGTCATCGAGGAAATCCACCGCCGCCTGCCGAACACCCATCTGGTGATGCACGGTTCCTCCTCGGTGCCTGAGGATCTGCAAAAGATCATCAACGCCTATGGCGGCGACATCAAGCCGACCTGGGGCGTGCCGGTCGAGGAAATCCAGCGCGGCATCAAGTCGGGCGTGCGCAAGATCAATATCGACACCGACAACCGCCTTGCCGCGACCGCCGCGATCCGCAAATCTTTTGCGGAAGATCCGGCAGAGTTCGACCCGCGCAAATACCTGAAAGCCGCGATGGGCATGATGACCGAAGTCTGCAAACAGCGGTTCGAGGCTTTCGGCACCGCTGGCAACGCCGACAAGATCCGCGTCATGCCGGTCGAGGCGATGGCGAAACGCTACTGATCAGACCGGGCGCGCAGGCCCTGCTTGCGCGCCCGCAGGTCATGACTGCGGGGCGCCGCCAAGGGCGCCTCGGCCAGCGCGCCCAGATCCGCGCGCCGCAGCTTCTGGGTCGAGGTCGTGGGCAGGCTGTCCACGAACACGACTACCCCCGGCACCTTGAAGTAGCTGAGTTGCGTCGCGCAACGGTCGAACACCGCCTGCGCCAGCGCGGCTTCGTCCTGCCCCGCCTTCGGCACGATGACGGCCAGAACCTCCTCGCCGCGCAGCGGTTCGGGCATGGCGACCACGGCAACCTGTGCGACACCGGCGCAGGAGGCCACCGCGCCTTCAACCTCGATGGCAGCGATATTCTCGCCCGAGCGGCGGATGATGTTCTTCTTGCGGTCGTTGAAGTAAAGCCGCCCCGCCGCGTCGCGGATTACCACATCGCCGGTATGGAACCAGCCGCCCGCCCAGGCCTCGGCCGTGGCTTCCGGGTTCTTCAGATAACCCGAGAACAGCCCCCGGCGCGGATCGTCCCCCGACGCCCGCACCCAAAGTTCGCCCGGCGTTCCGTCGGGCACATCGGCGCCCGTGTCATCGACCACGCGCGCCTCCATCGCCGGGCCGGGGCGCGCGGGGTTGCCGATGCAACGGCTGCCCAACACGCGTGGCTCCTCCCATGCGCACAGCACACAGGCACCGCCGGTTTCCGTCATGGCCCAGCCTTCCAGCAGCGGCACACCATAGCGCGCCTCGAACACCGCATGGTGATCAGGATGCACGCCACCGCCCAGACCGAACCGCATGCCATGCGCGCGATCCTCGGGGCCTTCCGGCAGTTCCAGCAAGATGGCGGGCATGACACCAAGATAATGGAAGCAGGTTGCCCCCGTCTCTGCCGCCTCGTGCCACCAGTTGCGGGGGTGGAAGCGATCCACAATGATCTGCGCCCCGCCAGTCGTCAGCATCCCCATGAAGGAATGGCCCGAGGCATTGACGTGAAACGCGGGCAGCGGCGTCATCAGCCGCTCAGCCCAGGGACGCAGCGAGATCGCGCTGCCCTGCGCGGCATACCAGCGCCCCCAGTTCAGGAAGTAGAGGTTCGACAGGATGCACCCCTTGGGCTTGCCCGTCGTGCCGGAAGTATAGACCAGCGCCGCCTCCGCCTCTTCGCCCGCAGCGCCACCCGGCGCGGGTGGGGCTGGCGGGGGGGCCTCACCCGGTCCGATGACCGGCAGGCCCAGCGAGGCAGCGGCACTGCGGACATGGGCCGCACGCGCTTCCAGCGCAATCGCCAGAACCGCGCCGCTATGGCCCAGCACATAGCCGAACTCCTCGGCGCTGCCATCTGGGTTCAGCGGCACCGCGCTGATGCCCAGGCTGTTCAATGCCAGCCAGTGCAGGAAATGCTCGGGCCGGTTCTCCAGCAGCAGCGCCACCCGGTGCCCCGGCCCATAGCCAGCCGCTGCGAAATCAGACGCCAGCCGCGCCACTTCGGCCTGAACCTCGCCATAGCTCCATTGCGCCTTCGCGCCCCACATCGCCTGAACCGAGGCAGGCAGCAGGAACAGCGGCGCATCGGGGCGTTCGGCAGCTTTATCCGCCAGCAGCGCGGCAATCGTCGTCATGTGCGCAGGCCCGCCTTTTGCAGAAGCGGCAGAACCCTGTCGCAGAAATAAGGAAGTTCATACAGGTAGTTGGCGAAAGACAGCGCGATCCCGGCATAACCCTGCTCGGAAATCGCCTTCATCTCTTCGACAATCTTTTCCGGTGTGCCGACCAGCGGATAGCTGCCCGCCCCACCGGCAAAACGCTTGCGATAACGGTCATAGGCATCGGCGTCATGGGAATGCGAGAATTCCTTCTTGCCCGCCATATGCTGATCGACGGCTTCTTTATCCGCCAGTGTCACGGCATAGCGTTCGTAATACTCTTCCGCCTCGGCCTGCGTTTCGCGGCAGACCACATGGCAGACGGTATAACAGCCGACATCGCGACCCACCTTTTCGGCGCGGCCACGAATATCCGCGACATGTTTGCCTGCCTCGGCAATCTCGGTGAATGTTGTGAACAGATATTCACAATGCGCCGCCGCGAAGTCACGGCCAGGGCCACCGAAAGCCGCGTTCATCGTCACCGGACGCGGGGTTTGCAGGCTGGCCGGGCGGCTGACCGCCTGTTTCAGCTGGTAGAAATCGCCGTTGAGATCAATCGGCCCCTCGGCGGCATAGACCTGCTCGATGATCCGCAGCCATTCCGACGCCTGATCATAGCCCTTTTCCACCAGCGGGATGTTGAACATCCCGAATTCCTTCGGGTTCCAGCCGCAGACGATGTTCAGCCCGGCCCGCCCGCCCGAAATATGATCCACCGTCGCCAGCGCCTTGGCCGCGTAAAGCGGATGCACGATCGGCACATGCACGGTCATGAACAACCCGATGCGCTGCGTCGCCGCCGCAAGCCCCGCCGCCCAGGTGAAGGTCTCGTAAGACCATTCGCGCACCTTGTTCTTGCCGCCGAACCCGGCCCAGCGGGCGATGGGCAGGAAAAAGTCGATCCCCGCGCGGTCGGCGATCTGCGCCGCCGACAAATTGTCGTTCCACAGCGCGCGCCAGCGTTCAGGCACATCGGTAATGGCCAGCCCACCGTCGGCATTTGCCGCAAAGATACCAAGCTTCAGCTTGTTCGGGCCTTTCAGGGGATGCAGTCGCGTCATCGGAGCCTCGTGAAAAAGGCGGCTGACCTGTGGTCAGTCGGTCAGGGGAAAGGAGGCGCGCGTCGGGATCAGACTAGAGGCTGCGGTCAATATTTCAAGCATGAAATACATGACCGCAGCGGATTCTCAGCCGCGCCGGAAGCCCTGTGTCGCAAGCTGGCGGAAATCGCCCATCGCCTGTTCCGGCGCGCGGCAGCAATGCGGCCCGCGGTTCGGCTCCAACCCGTTCAGCCGGTGCAGCCGCACCTGCATTTCCGCCTGCATCAGCGCGACGGCAGCGCAGTTCACCACCGGCGCAGCGCCGATCTTCAGCCCGTATTCGCCGCCGATCAGCAGCCCCGGCAATACACCCGCCGGCACGATGACATCGGCGCCGTCCGCGACCATCGGTTCGGCCACCTTGCGGAAGCCGTCAATCATCCGCACCTTCGCGGCCTCGTCCCCGGCAAAGGCCGCCGAGAAATCAGAAGGCAGAATGTTCAGCCCGGCGATATGGCTGATCCGGTGGCCAAGGCCGTAAAGATCGGCCTGTTCGCGGTGCATGTTGCGGTAAACGTCATCCAGCGAGATCAGCGCGATCATCCGCCCCAGTTGCGCCGCCAGATGCAGCGTCGCTTCGCCGGTGCCCACGACAGGGATGCCCACCGCCGATTTCAGCTCATAAAGCCCAGGGTCCTGAAAGTGCCCCATGACGATGGCGTCATAACCATCCGCCTCGGCCTGAATCCCCTGATCCACCGCCTGCACGGCACAACGGAATTCTGACAACCGGCCGAAACCGCGGTCGGGGGGCGAGATGCCATGCACCTCGACCGTGGTGCCGGGGCTGGCGATCTCGTTCAGATAGGACGAGAGCTTCGCCAGATAGGCCGCGCTGGCGGTCGCGTCGATGAAACTTTGCCAGTAGATGCGCATTCATCCCTCCTTCGGGATCAGGGCCAGCACCCGCAGCGGGCTGCCCGAGCCTTCATGAACCTTCAGCGGCGCGGCCAGGATCACCGCCCCGGTCGGCGGCAGGCGATCCAGCGCCGCAAGGCATTGCAGCCCGTAGCGCCCGGCACCATGCAGATAGTGGTGCGCAGGATAGGGCGGTGTCAGATGCCCGCCCTGCCCCGCATCGGTGCCGATGGTTTCGGTGCCAAAGCCAAGGATGCCCCGTTCGTCGACCAGCCAGCGCATCACAGCCGCATCAGGGCCGGGGGTATGGGCGCCATCGTCGCGCAGGTTGGCATAAGCCGCGCCTTGCCGTTTCGACCAGTCAGTTCGCATCAGCACCCAGGACCGCGCCGGGATGCGACCGTGTTTCGCCTCCCACGCCTCGACATGGGCGATGGTCAGCAGGAAATCCGGGTCGGCGCTTTCCGCCGAGCAGTCGATCACACAGGCCGGGGCGATCATATCCGCCACCGGCAGCGTATCGACCGTGTTCAGCGGCAGGTCGCGCCCGGTGAACCAATGCACCGGCGCGTCGAAATGCGTGCCGGTATGTTCGCCGAAACTGAGGTTGTTCCAATACCACGCCGGGCCATTGGCATCATATCGCGAGATGCGTTCGATCCGCACCGGGGCCGAGGCGCCAAATTCCGGCGGCAGCACGATGGTGGGGCTGTCCTCGCGCAGGGTCTGCGTCAGGTCCACCACCTCCACCGCCCCGGAGCCGAGTGCCGAAACAAGCAGGGTCAACGGGTTGGTCATGCGATGCTCCTCATCCCTGCCGCATTTCGCGTTCGACCGCCTTGGGGTTGGCGGCCAGCCGGGCCTGAATATCCTTGGCGACATCGCCCACGAACATTTCCTCCAGCCCGCGTTTCAGCCCGGATACCGCAGCGGTGGCGACGGCAGAGCCTCCAACCCTCGGCTGGGGCCAGGTCTGGAACCAGTCGCTGTCCGTCGGACCACAGAACAGGTTCAGAAGCTTCACACCCCCCTGCGCCAGGTCCGCCCGCAGGCTGTGCGACCAGGCCAGCGCCGCCGCCTGCGCCGCCGACCAACCGGCAAGCGCAGGCGAAGGCGCCAGCGCATGTACCGACAGCAGGTTGACCCAGGCCGCCGCGCCGGTCGGCCCGTCGGCACCGCGCCCGATCATCGCGGGGGCCAGCGCCTGAGCCAGTCGCATCGGGCCAAAGACCACCGCCTCCATCGCGTCGCGGGTGGCGGTTATACTGCCACCCAGCGCGCCACCGGGGCGCATGTGGTCGGCGGTATTGATCACGATTTCGGTTTTGCCACCGTAATCGCGCGCGTGATCGGCGACAGACCGTTCCGAGCCCAGATCCAGCGGCACCACGCTCACCCCCGGCAGGGCGGTCAGCTTCTCCGCCGCAAAGGGCTTCCACGCCTCTGGCAGGCCCAACCGCACCTCGCGCGCGCCCGCCTCCACCAGCGCCTTCACCAGCGCCGGAGCCACGAAGCTACGCGCATCGGTAATCAGAACCCGGCGATGCAGCGGATCGGCGGTCATCTCACGCCATTGCGGATCGGTCATCGGATCGGCCCCCTTCTGTTCCGGCCCCGCATAAAGCACCGCCTGCCCGGCGCGGTCCAGCATCAGCACAAGCCGCACCCGCGACCCGGCGATACCTTCGGGATGCAGATGCACCAGCGCGGTCGGCCCGGCATCCATCTTCACCAGCCCCACCCGCCACGGTGCGCGCTCGCGGAAGTAATTGTCGGCGGGCACTTCGGCGGTGGTCTGCGACAGGACGGTGGCACCCTCCGGCGCCTCGACCATCTCGATCCGCGCCGACAGGCAGTCGGGGCAGGCCTCGCGCACCGGGAAGTGGAAGGTGCCACAAGCGGCACAGCGCGGCAGGGCAAAGCGCCCCTCGGCGGCGGCAGCGGTCAGGTGATGCGCCGCGCGGCTGCGCTGGCCCGGCGGCAACAGCGGCAGCCGCGTGCGTTTCAGCGGATCTTTGCGACGCGGTGGTTGAAGCGGAGCCATCACGCGCCCTCCCCGCCAAGGATCACCGCGCCCGAGCCAAGCCCCCGGTCGAAGTTGATCATGCCAAAGCCCGAGGCCAGACCGCGTTTCGCGCCCGAAACCTGCGTCGGCCCGGCTTGCCCGGTGACCTGCCGCAGCACCTCGACAATGCCCATGTGCCCGCCACCGCAACCCGCCTGCCCGGCCGACAACTGCCCCCCACAGGTGTTATGCGGAAAGTCCCCGGCGATGGTGAAATCATGCGCCTGCACGAAATCGGACGCCTCGCCCTTCTTGCAGAAGCCCAGATCCTCGAACTGCATCATGCAGACAAAGGGGTAATCGTCATAAGTGTTCACGACGTCGATCCCTGCGGGCGTGGTGCCCGACATGGCGTAAAGCTCCGGCATGTCCTTCGCCCAGCCGCCGCGCATCTGCACCGGGTCTTCGGCAAAGGCATTGTGCCGTTCAATACTGCCCAGCAGATGCGCATAGGGCAGGCCCTGCGCCTTGGCAGTTTCCTCGCGCATCACCAGAAACGCCTCGGCCCCGGCGCAGGGCATGACGCAATCGAACAGGTGGATCGGCGGCGCGATGGCGCGGGCACCCAGATATTGCGCCAGCGTCAGCGGCTTCTTCATCAGCGCATTGGGGTTCTTCAACGCATTGTCGCGCATGGCGACGCAGAGCTTGCCGAAATCCTCGCGCGTTGCGCCGGTCTGGGCCATGTAGTTCTGGCAGATCAGCGCGAAAGACACATTCGGCCCGCCGGCCCCGTAAGGATAAACGGCATCCTGTGAAAAGCGGCTGAAATTCTCCAACCCGTAGCGGAAGGTATGCACGCCGTTGGTTTCGGCGGCGACGCAGGCCACCACATCGGCGTCGCCCATCTGCACCGCCCGCGCAGCGCGGCGGAGGCTGACGACCCCCGCCACCCCGCCCAGCGGCACGAAATCCAGAAAGCGCGGCGACAGGCCGAAATGCTGGGTCAGGCCGATGGCACTGTCCGGCGCGGCGGAAAAGCTGGCGAAGGAAAAGCCGTCGAAGTCCCGATGGCTCATCCCCGCGCCCGCCGCCAGCGCAGCCAGCGCCCGCCCGGCCCACCAGGCGGTGCTTTCGACCGAATAGCGCTGATAGGGCACCGTCACCGGCACCGTCAGCACGACATCCTCATACCCGCGCCGCGCCATCCGGTCAGACCAGCGTCAGCGTCACGTCGATATTGCCGCGCGTCGCATTGGAATAGGGGCAACGCTGATGTGCGCCCTCCACGATTTCCTGCGCCAGCGCCGGCTCGACACCCGGCAGGTGGATGATCAGTTCCACCGTCAGGCCATAGCCGGTGGGCACCGGCCCCATGCCGACCTTCGCGGTGACCTTCAGGTCATCCGGCAGGCTGACTTTCTTCTGCCGCCCCACCAGCTTCAGCGCGCCGATGAAACAGGCCGAATAGCCCGCCGCGAACAGCTCTTCGGGGTTGGTGCCTTCGCCGCCCGGACCGCCCAGTTCCTTCGGAATGGTCAGCGCCAGCGGGAAGCTGCCGTCAGGGCGGCTGGACGTGCCCTGACGTCCGGAGGTCGAGGTCATTTCAGCCGTATAGAGGATTTTCTCGGGGGTCATTCGCGTGTCCTTTCCTGTCATGCCTTCTTGCGCAGCGCGGTCTTTTCCGACCTCAGATCGAAGGCGCGGCCCGATGCCACCGCCTCGGCCGCATCAGATTTCAGCACGCCGCGCAAAAGCTTGTTGGTCGAGCTGACCGGCAGAGCCTTGGTATAGGCAAGCCAGCCGGGCAGCTTGTGGTAACTCAGCTTCGCCGCCAGACGTTCCAGCAGCGCATTTGCAGCGGCAGCGTCGGCGGCAGCTTCCGTCACCACGAAAGCAAACACCTCTTCGCCGCGCGTGTCATCGGTAACCGGCGTGACGGCGGCGGTTCTCACCGCCGGATCGGCGATCAGTGCCATCTCCACCTCCAGCGCCGAGATATTCTCACCCGACCGCCGCACGATGCTTTTCTTGCGATCAACAAAATAGAACCGGCCTTCGGCATCGACGCTCATCACATCGCCGGTATGGAACCAGCCGCCCTCCCAGGCTTCCGCTGTAGCCTTTTCATCGCCCAGATAGCCGGTGAAGAACCCCTTGCGCGGGTCGTCGCCCTTGGCGCGCACCCACAATTCGCCGGCGGTGCCGGGGGGCACATCGCGGCCCTCGTCATCCACAAGCCGCCAGTCCATTCCGCTGCGCGCCACACCAATGCAGCGCTGGCCGGGCGGACAATCGACGCCGAAGGTGCAGGTGACGCCGGTGCCGCCCGTCTCGGTCATCGCCCAGCCTTCAAGGGTCGGCAGGCCATAGCGCCGCTCGAATTCGATCTTGTGCGCGGCATCAACGCCGGGGCTGAAGGCAAAGCGCGCCTTGTGCGCAGTTTCAGCCGGGTGGGACGGCAGTTGCAGCAGGATCGCCGGAATGACGCCCAGCGCATGCACAATGGTCGCGCCGCTGTCGGCCACGGTCTGCCACCAGCGCGAGGCATGGAAGCGATCCAGCGCCACGATGCAGCCACCGACGACCATCATCCCCACAGCCGTGCAGCCCAGCGCATTCATGTGGAAGAACGGCAGCGGCGTCAGCGAAACTTCGCAATCCTCCGCCAACCCGCCCATGCCTTCGGTCGAAATATACCAGTCCGCGACATTCATGAAGTAGTAATTCGACAGGATGCAGGCTTTCGGCATCCCGGTGCTGCCCGAGGTGAACAGCAGCGCGCATTCGTCGCCCGGCTGGCCTTCGGCGGCGGGGCGGGGGGCCTTCGCGGGCGGGATCGCGTCGCCGGGGTGGCAGCGCGGCATATCCCCGGGGCAGCCCGCCGCCACCAGCGCATCGAATTCAGGCAGCGCCACCATCAACTCGGCCTGCGATTTCTCCATCTGATAGCGCAGCTCGTCGGGGCGCATATCGGCATTCACCGGCACGATGGAAGCGCCAAGCGCATTCAGCGCCAGCCAGTGAAACAGGAACTCCGGCCGGTTCTGCAAGATCAGCGCGACGCGCGACCCATGGCCGTAACCTGCCGCCGCATAGCCCACGCGCAGGGCGGCAATCTGTTCCGCCGCCGCACCGTAAGTGTAGCTGAATCCTTCCGGCGCATACGGCAGGCCCGCGCTGGCCGGAGCCATGACAAAGGGTAGATCTGGGCGGGTTTGCGCCTTGCGGTCGAAGGCATGGAAGGGCGTCGGCAGCAGCATGGGCACCTCTGTTCTTTCGGTCAGCTTAGGGGCCGCTGTCCCATCGTTCCAATTCAATTGCCTTGTCGGATTGATAGCAACTTACTATCAAAACACATGGAACTGAGACAGCTTCACTATTTTATTGCCATTGCCGAGACCGAACACTTCGGTCGCGCCTCGACCAGTCTGCGCATCGCGCAACCGGCGCTGAGCCGTCAGATGCAGCTTCTGGAGGCGGAACTGGGGATCGACCTGTTCGAGCGGTTGCCGCGCGGGGTGCGGCTGACCCCGGCAGGTCGGGTGTTTCTGGACCAGACGCGCGAGGTGAAGGCACAGCTTGCCCGCGCCGTGGCGGCGGCGCGTTCGGCAGCGGCTGGCACTGGCGGGCGGCTGCGACTGGGGCTGATCGAGGTGGCGGCCTGGCAGGGCCTGTTGCCCGAAACCATCCGCCGCTTCCGCGCCGAATTTCCGCAGGTCGAACTCGCGCTCAGCGCCATGTCCTCCCCCGCGCAGCTTGCAGCGATTCAGGGCGGCACGCTGGATGCCGGGTTCCTGTATAACCCGCCCGACGATCCGGCGCTGGGGCAGTTGGCGCTTGGCTTTCACCGGATGATCCTCGCCGTGCCCTCGGGCGCCCCCTTCGCGGCGCGGACCGGGGTGCGGCTGGCCGATCTGGAGGGACAAGACATGATCGGCTTTCGTCGCGGTGCCAGCCCACGCCTGTCGGATGATCTGACCGCCGCACTGCGCGGTGCCGGGGTTACCCCGCGCCGCATCGCCGAGACGGAAAGCGAGGCCGACATCCTCGCACTCGTGAATGCCGGGCTGGGCATGGCCTTCGTGAATGAGAACCAGCGGCACCGCCCCCCGCCCGGCGTGCGCTTCCTGCCAGTCACCGACATGGAGGTGCGGCTGCATCTGGCGCTGGTCTGGCATCGCGGCACGCCGTCGCCCGCGCGCGACCGGCTGGCGGAGCTCACGCAGGCCATGGCGCGCGAGGGGGCTTGCGGCGCGGACGGGGAAATACTTTAATCCTGAAATATCATTCCTGCGCGCGAGGCCCAGATGACCGATTTCCGCAGCCGCTGTATCGCCCCCGAGCCGCTGGCCGGGTTGTTCTGCGCCATCCCGCATCCGACGGCGGTGGAAATCTGCGCGGCCACCGCGCCGGATTTCCTGTGTCTTGACGGCGAACACGCCCCCATCGGCCGCGAGCGCGCGGAAGAGATGATCCGCGCCGCGCAACTGCATGGCGTGCCGGTCATCATGCGCGTGCCGGGGCATCTGCCCGACAGCATCGCGGGCGTGCTGGACAGCGGCGCCGACGGGGTGCTGGTGCCCCGCGTCTCCACCGCCGACGAGGCCCGCGCCGCCGTCGCCGCCACGCGCTATCCGCCGGTCGGAGTGCGCGGGGTCGGGCCAGGGCGCGCGGCGGGGTTCGGCTATCGCATCCCCGATTATCTGGCGACGGCGAACAGTCGCATCCTGCTGGCCATTCAGGCCGAAACCCCCGGCGCGCTGGAGAATATCGAGGACATCGCGGCCGTGGAGGGTGTGGATGTCATCTTCATCGGCCCCGGCGATCTGGGGGTGACGCTGGGCGCGCTGGGGCCGGAGGGGCGACCAAGGCTGATGGCGGCGATCAAGCGCATCACCAAGGTCTCGCGCGCGGCGGGCAAGGCGGTGGGCATGTTCTGCGCTTCGCCTGACGAGGTGCCGGGCTGGTGCGAACTGGGCATCACCTTCTTCCTGATCGGCAATGATGCGCGCCATCTGGCCGATGCTGCGGGCGCCGCCGTGGCGCGCGCGCGGGAGGGGTTCTGATGCGGGCTATCTTTTATCGCGGCTATGGCGGCCCGGAAGTGCTGGAACATGGCACCCTGCCCGACCCGGAGCCCGGCCCCGGTCAGGTTCTGGTCGCGCTGGAGGCCGCCAGCGTCGCGCCGCTGGACTGGAAACTGCGCGCCGGGATGCTGGCTGCGCATTTCACGCCCGAATTTCCCAAGATCCCCGGCCGGGATGGCACGGGCCGCGTGCTCGCCTGCGGGTCGGGCGTCGCCGGCTTTACGCCCGGACAGCGCGTCGCCGTCATGGCGCCGCCCGCGCGCGGAGCAGGGTGCTATGCCAGCATGATCGCCGCCGATGCGGCCCTGACCGTGCCGCTACCCGATGCGCTGGGAATGGAAGAAGGCGCCGCGCTGGTGAACTCCGGCCTTTCCGCGCTGATCGCCTGCCGCACGGCGGGAGTGACAGCGGGGCAGCGCGTGCTGGTGCATTCCGGCGCGGGTGCGGTGGGCGGGCTGCTGGTGCAGCTTTGCGCCCATCTGGGGGCCGAGGTCAGCGCCACCTGCCACAGCCGCAACGCCGATTATGTGGGCGGTCTGGGGGCCACGCGGATCATCGCTTATGACCGCGATGCCATGACCGAGCTGCCGCCGCAGGATGTGGTGTTCGACCTGATGGGCGGCGCGGTCCATGCTGCCAGCTATGCCGTTCTGAAACGCGGCGGACATCTGGTCTGGCTGACCGCCGCCCCGTTCGAGGATCGCGGCGCGGAACACGGCGTCCGCGTCACCCGCGCGATGATCACGGACGATGCCAGCGTGGTGGCCGAGGTGCTGAACCTTGCGGCGCAGGGCGTGCTGAAAGCGCAGATCGCGGACCGCCTGCCGCTGGACCAGGCGGCGGAGGCGCAGCGGCGGCTTGCGGCGGGCGAGATCAGCCGCGGACGGCTGATCCTGCTGCCATAAGGCTCAGACCACCTCGGTTGACATCGGGAAATGATAATTCCCACCCTCGAAGGGCGGGAAGGTATGGAAATCCGCCCGCATCTCGTGGCGCACCGGCGAATGCAGCGCGGCAGTCAGCGCCGCCGGGCTGTCGAACAGCACACGGTTGCGCTGCATGTGACCGGCACGGGCGAAAGGCAGCGCTGAAATCCAGTCGCAGCGCGTCAGGATCTCGATGCCACGAATGCCGGGAAAGCGGCGCATGATCGGCGGATGTCCGGCGATGTAATGCGTCATCCAGGCATTATAATCCTGTGCCGGGCCGGGATAGTGCACCACATAGGAACAGGGCATTTCGCCCGCGGGCGTCTGCATCTGCGCCTCATCCACCGGATAGCGGCGCAGGACGAACATCTGCTGATCCGCCTGAGCCCCCGCCAGTTCCGGCAGGAAATCTGGATCGGCCAGCGCCTGCAAGGCGCCGTCAGCGGCGCAAGCCGCCTCCAGCGCCTCAAGGCTCGGGGCCTCGATCTGCACACCCAGCGTGGGGCCCGCGCCATCGTCGGTGTAAAGATCGCTTGCCCTGGCGGGGGTGTAGAGGATCGACCGATCCACTCCCGCCAGCCCGCCCAGCAGGGCGCGCAGCCTGCCGCGCCCCGCCTCGGTCAGTGCCGCGCCACCCTGCCAGAACATCACCAGTGCAAAGGTCATCGGCCAGCTCCTCAGATCAGGCTTGGCAGGAACAGCGCCAGCTGCGGGAAGATCATGATGATCACGATCAGAAGCAGCGTCAGCAGCACATAGGGCAGCGCCGACATGGCGATGGTTTTCAGGGATGTCCCCGGTTCCGCCACGCCCAGTACGACGAACAGCAACATGCCGAACGGCGGCGTGGTGAAGCCCACCTCATAGGCCAGCAGCAGGATCAGCCCCAGCCAGACCGTATCAAACCCGTACTGGCTGGCGATCGGCATGAACAGCGGCAGGGTAATCAGCATCATCGAGACCTGATCCATGAACATGCCAAGGATCAGCACCGTCACCACCATCATCAGAACGATGCCATGCGGGCCAAGGTCGAAGCCGGTGATATACTGGATGAACCCGTTCGAGGCACCCGAGAAGGCGAAGATCTGCGAGAAGGTCATCGAAGCCGAGATGATGAGGAAGGTCATCGCCGTGACCTTCATTGCATCATCCAGCGACTTCCACAGCACCGCGAAGCTGAACTTGCGATAGACCATCAGCAACAGCACGACGCCCGCACAGCCCAGACCGGCAGATTCCGTCGGCGTGGCGATGCCAAGGATGATGGTGCCCACCACCATGAAGACCAGAAAGCCCATGGGGATAATGTTCACCAGCACGGCTTTCAGCTTTTCGCGGCCGGTGACCTGCGGCACAGGGTATTGCGGCGCGGCCTCGGGGTCGATGCGGGTCTGCACCCAGATCAGCACGGCATACATCGACACCAGCAACAGGCCCGGCAACACTCCGGCAATCAGCAGCGCCCCCACGTCGATCTGCGCCAGCGAACCCAGCAGCACCCCCAGCGCCGAGGGCGGGATGATGACGGCAAGGCTGCCCGCGCCAAGGATCGGGCCATAGGCCATATGCGGTTTATATTTCCGCTTCAGCATCTCGGGCGCCATCAGCGAGCCCATCATCCCCGCATTGGCAAGGCTCGACCCCGACAGCGCGGCGAAGATCGCCCCGGCGCTGAGCACGACATAGGACAGTCGCCCTCGCAGGTTGCCGATGGCAAGATCAAGCGCGTGGATGACCTTCTCGCCCAGACCGGACCGGAAATACAGGCTGCCCATAACAAGGAACATCGGCAGCGGCGCCAGTGCATAGGTCGCCACCGCATCGTTGAAATTCGCCACCATCTGCGTGATGCCCCGCGTACCGCCAAAGTACAGGAGCGCGCCAAGGATATTGGTGGCGAAGAAGGCAAAGGCCACCGGCAGGCCCAGCCCCATCAGCGTGATGATCGAGCCGATGAGCACGGCGAAAGGATAAAGCCAGTCCATCACATGCCCTCCATCTCGGTCGGGTTGATGTCGTACATCGACACCGGCGTCAGCAGGAAGCGCAGCCACTCCAGCGCGGACAGGCCAAAGCCCAGCATGATCGGCAGGAACACCGCCCATTTCGGCATGTCGAAGGTACGGGTTTCATAGGTGCCCTTTGCCACCGCCACCGACAGCGAGGTTGCCGCGATCCAGCCGAGGTAGAGGCACAGCACGATGCAGGCGATGTACATGAGCTTTTCCAGCAGCGCTCGTCCGGCAGGCGGCAAAAGCCCCCGCAAGAACACGACAAAGACATGCCCCTTGTTGCGCACGAGCCAGGGCATCGACAGGAAGGTCAGATACAGCAGGCTGTATTCGGAGGCCGAAATGGCCCAGGTCAGCGCGCGCATCCCGAGGTTCCGGGCAACGACATCCGACACCACGAACAGGATCAGCAGCCCGATCAGCAGTTTTGCCACAACGGCCAGCAGCCAGGAAACCCGGCCGACAATATCGAAGAAGGTGGTCATCCGCTCCATCCGCAAAGCAGCCCATCCGGGCCATGCGCCGGTTCACCCTGTCGGGAACTCTGGCACCAGTCGGGGGCGGAGCACGGGTCACGCACCCCCTCGCAAGGAAAAGGGCCGCACATCAGGTGCGGCCCGGCAGGTCTCAGGGGAACAACTTGCGCAGCTCTTCCACATGGGTCGGATCGCGGTCCTTCATGCGGTCCCAGCTTGCCTTGGCAGCTTCGGCGAGGAACTTGTCACGGCCTGCGCCGGTCATTTCCACCACCTTCATGCCCTCGGCTTCCATCGCAGCGCGCGATTCCTGGTCTTCCTTGGCAATCGCGTCATAGCTTTCGCGTTCGTATTCGATGGCAACCTCATTGAGAATCTTCTTCGATTCGTCCGAAAGCGAGTTCCACTTATCGAGGTTCATCGAGATCAGCACGTCGAGGTGAAAGAACCCCGGCTCGACCCGGTAGCGGGTGAACTTGTCCCAGCCGAAGGCCTTGTACCCGATGGAAGGATAGGCATTGGCGTTGATCACGCCGCGCTCCAGCGAGGTATACACATCCCCGGCCGGCTGCACGATCATCTGCGCGCCAAGGCTTTCGAAGAACTGTTTGTAAAGCGGCGAGGCGCGGATCACGAGCTTGCTGAAATCCAGCATGCCATCCTCGGTCAGCTTCGGCTCGTCCACGGTCCACAGCCAGAAACCGGCCCCGGCGTCGACATGGGCCAGCAGCTTGGCATTGCCCTTTTCCTGATAGATCTTGTCGATCGCATCCCAGCCACCGTTCTCACGCGCTTCCCAGGGCTTGATCCCCGAGGCCGAGAACACCTCGCCTTCCGGCACGATTTCCAGATACAGGCCCGCAGGCGCATTCATCATGTCGATCAGACCGCTTTGCTGAGCCGTGCCCAGCTGCGGGTTCGGCACAACCTCAGGGCCACCGCGCACGTTGATCTGCACGACACCCTTGCCGCGTTCGTTCACCCGGTCGACGAAGCGCAGGAAACTTTGGGCAAAGCCCACCTGGGTCGGCGTGAAGTGGACCGCTTCGATCACATCTTCCGCCACAGAAGCCGTGCCGAACGACCCCAGCAGGGCCGCGGCGGCAAAGGCCTTGAACATTCTCATAGCATAACCTCCGTTGGATGTCTTTTCTGTCAGGATCGCAAGACCGGCAGCGGCTCTGTCGTCCGCTTTTTCCGATCACCGGGAGCGGTGCGGGCAATGCCCGCCGGACCCCGGCCGAAACTCTTATGAAGCGGATTAAAACATGCATATGCAAATAAAACAAGTTCAAACCTGAAATATCCGAAAAGCGAAGTTCACCCTCCACCTTTTCACTATCAAGTCATTGAAAAAATGTGCAATATTTCAGATTCCGCCACAAGAAAGGGCGACCCTGCACTGACCGGGCCGCCCATAAGAAGGTTGCAGACACATGCTCTTTCAATCAGGGCGAAAGCACCTTGCCCGGATTGAGAATCCCCTTCGGATCCAGCGCGGCCTTGACCGCCCGCATGGTGGCGATTTCCTCGGGGCTGCGGCTGTAGGCAAGGTAATCGCGCTTGATCAGGCCGATGCCATGTTCGGCGGAAATCGTGCCCGCCATCTCGCGCACGATGCCGTAGACCAGCTTCTTGACCCCGGACTCCGGCTGGTTCTTGCCAGCCGAAGGGACCGAGACCACAAGATGCAGGTTGCTGTCACCGATATGGCCATAGCTGAGCGCCAGCGCACCGGGCCAGCGTTCGGCAATACCGCTTTCGCAGCGCCGCACGGCCTCGTCCATGCGCATCAGCGGCAGGCCGACATCAAAGGCGATGATCGGGCCGACCACGCGGGCAAATTCGGCCACGCTTTCGCGCACGGCCCATAGCCCGCGCTCCTCGCGGCTGTTGGCGGCGATCACCGCATCCTCGACTGTGCCCGCCTCCAGCGCAGCCTCAAGGCAGGTTTCCAGCGCGGCACGGGCGCCGCCTTCGGCAAAGCCGCTGGCCTCGATCACCACATAGACGCCATGGCGCCCAGTCAGCGGGCTGCCGATGCCCGTGCCTTCGGACATATGGTGAAAGAAGCTCGGCCACATTACCTCGAATGAGGTGAGTTGCGGGCCAAGTGCCGCGCGGGCGCGGGCCAGCATGTCGATCACCGCCGCCGTATCGGCAAGGCCAAGGAAGGCGGTGGCGGTGTGGGGCGGGCGCGGTTGCAAACGCATCACGGCGCGGGTGACCACGCCCAACAGCCCCTCGGTGCCAATGAACATCTGTTTCAGGTCCAGCCCGGCGTTGTTCTTCAGCATCTTGTTCAGCGCGGTGATCACCGTGCCATCGGCCAGAACGACCTCCAGCCCCAGCACATGCTCGCGCGCCATGCCGTAGCGGATCACCTGATTGCCGCCCGCATTGGTGGAGATAACGCCGCCCACGGTGCACGACCCCCGCGCGCCCAGATCGACGGCCAGCATCAGCCCTGCCTCCGCCGCTGCCTGCTGCGCCTTTTCCAGCACCACACCCGCGCCACAGGTCAGCGTGGCCATCTGCGGATCGACCTCCTCGATCTGATTCAGCCGGTCGAGCGACAGCACAACCGCCCCCGCCACCGGCATGGCGCCGCCGGAAATGCCGCTGCGCCCGCCCTGCGGCACGACGCCCACGCCATGTTCGTTGCAGAACCGCAGCGCCGCTGACACCCCCGCCGTATCGCGGGGCCGCAACAGCGCCAGCGGCTCCACCGGGGTCAGGCCAGACCAGTCATGGCGATAGGCTTCGGGCACATCACCCGCACGGGTGACCACCTCGGGGCCCAGAAGTTCCTCCAGCCCCGTCACGATATCCTGCATCGCCATATCTCCGCTGTCGCTGATGCTTCAAGGTTAAAACGATAACACCCGAAGCGGCAAGCCTTACCAGCGCAGCAAACGCCACCCCAGAAGCGCGCCGATGCCACCTGCGCCAAGAATCGCGGCACCATACCATGTGACGTAGAACAGCGGATTATCCTCGGTGCAGTGCAGCGCATAGCCTGCCGCCGCCATTCCACCGCAGGCAAGCCCCAGCACAGCCCCTGACAGCGCGGGCGCAGAACTCGCCCCGCGCCGCAGCATCAGCAGCCCTACCGCCAGCGGCGGCAGGGACATCAGGGTAATGGTCGTCAGGCATTTCACCTGGGTAGAGCCACGGATTGCCGCACCCAGCGCCTGCGTTGGCGTCTGCACCCAGAAGCCCAGCCACAGCCCCAGCGCCGCCAGCCCGACCAGCGCAGCCGGAACCAGCCGACGCCCCACCCGTGCCTCGGGCCGCGCGAGATGCAGCGCCAGCGCGAAACTCGTGGCGCCCAGCACGAAGGGAAGCAGCGATTTCGCCGCCGTCACCGGCGCGAGCAGCGCCGCCTCCAGATCCGGCCGCATCCCCATGCTGCCCAGAAACCACCCCAGCGGCAGCGCCAGTGCGACCAGCATGGCCAGCGCCATCGCCGCCGCGCGAAGCGGCGGGCGTGGCGGCTCCGCCACCAGTCGGGAAATGAGATCTTCGGTTCTCATTCGTCACGTCCCCGGCCCGGTCTATCGCCGCCGCTCCCGGCGCCCAGACGGGCCAATTTCTTCATCGCCCGGTGCAGCGCCACGCGCACCGCACCCTCGGTCATCGACAGCCGCGCGCCCACGGCGCCGGTTTCCTCGCCTTCAATCGCCACCGCCCGCACGATTGCAGCGGAACGGTCGTCGATCCCGGCCAGCAGCCGGTCGGTATCGCGCCGCGCCAGCGGGTCGGGGCCGGGCTCGCTTTCGAGGAATTCGGTGAAATCCTCGATGGGCAGATGCACCGATGCGCCCCGGCGACGAAAGGCATCCACCACCTTGTGCCGCGTCACGGCATAGAGCCACGGCTTCAGCGGACTGTCGGGACGCCAGGTGTGCCGCTTCTCGTGAATCGCCAGCAGCACATCCTGCACGATGTCCTCGTGCCGGTCCGACGGCAGCGTCCGCCCGCGCGACCGCACGATCCCGCGCAGCACCGGCGTGATCTCGGTCAGCAGGCGTGCATAGGCACGCCCGTCACCGCCGATCGCAGCCCGCATCAGCACCGACCATTCGCTTTCGCTGTCTCTCATACTGTCCTGCATTACGCCGTCAGCCTGACCTTGTTACAGCCGCTCACGACATTTCTGCAATGGATCACGGATGAACACACAAGCGTGATGCCAGTAACGCCCCCGGCCCGTCCGGCGAAATGCACTGCGAGGGCCGGACGCGCCCTTGCTTCAGATCCAACGGAGGATGACCCGATGACCATGATGACCAAGACCCTGTCGCTGACCGCCACGCTGGCCACCGCGCTGACGCTGGCCGCCGCACAGGCGCAGGCCGAGGGCGATATGGAAAAGTGCTATGGCGTCGCCATGGCGGGGCAGAACGACTGCGCGGCAGGCCCCGGCACCACCTGCGCCGGCACTGCGACGAAAGACTATCAGGGCAACGCCTGGAAATACGTTCCCGCCGGCACCTGCGCCAGCATCGAGACCCCGCATGGCATGGGTTCGCTGGAGCCGGTCAAGATGTGATCGCCGCCGGGGCCTCGCATGGCCCCGGCAAAGCGACCGGCCGGGGCGTCCCCAGCCCCGGCCACCCTACCCCGAGGAGGACAAGATGCAGCCCGCCCTTCCCGCCGCCGCCGGACTTGGCTTCAAGCCCGAACATTTTCCTGCCATCCGTGATACCCGCCCTGCATTGGGGTTTTTCGAGGTCCATGCCGAGAATTACATGGGCGCAGGCGGCCCGCCGCACCGGATGCTGACCGCCTTGCGGCAGGATTATGCGCTGTCGCTGCATGGGGTGGGCCTGTCCATCGGCGGCGCCGGGCGGCTGAACGCCGGTCATCTGGCCCGGTTGCGTGCGCTGGTGGACCGCTATCAACCCGAGAGTTTTTCCGAACATCTGGCCTGGTCCAGCCATGGCACCGATTACCTGAACGACCTGCTGCCCCTGCCCTATACGCCGGAAACCCTGAACGTCGTCTGCGACCATATCGACGAAGTGCAGACCGCGCTGGGGCGGCGGATGCTGCTGGAAAACCCGTCGACCTATGTGATCTTCGAACAGTCGGAAATCCCCGAGACCGCGTTTCTGACCGAAATCGCGCGCCGCACCGGCTGCGGCCTGTTGCTGGATGTGAACAACGTCTTTGTGTCCTGCACCAATCACCGGATGGACCCGCGCGCCTGGCTGGCCGATTTCCCGCTGCATCTGGTGGGCGAGATTCATCTGGGCGGCCATGCCGAGGAGGAACTGCCCTCTGGTCCGCTGCTGATCGACGCGCATGGCAGCCCGGTCGCCGATCCGGTCTGGGCGCTGTTTGCCGAAACCGTGATGCGCAGCGGTCCCCTGCCGACGCTGATCGAATGGGACAATGACGTGCCGATCTTTGCCGAGCTGATGGCGGAGGCCGACCGCGCCAGCGTCATCCTGACCCTTGCGCAAGAGGCCCGGCGTGCGCTCGCATCCTGAGTTCATTGCCGCCTTCGGACAGGCCATCGCAGCGGGGGGCCTGCCCCCTGGTGTGACCGCAACAGCGCCGGATGAGGCGGAGCGCCGTTTCGCCGTCTATCGCAACAATGTGGCGCATTCGCTGACCGAGGCCCTGAAAGCCCGGTTCCCGGTGGTGGAGCGGCTGGTGGGGGCGGAGTTCTTCGCCGCCATGGCCGGAGTCTACTGGAAGGACAGCCCGCCCCCCTCGCCTGTGTTGTTCCAATGGGGCGAGACCTTCCCCGATTTCCTCGCAGCCTTTCCGCCGCTGGCCGGGCTACCCTACCTGCCCGATGTCGCGCGGCTGGAACTGGCGCGCGGCCGCGCCTATCACGCAGCCGATGCAGCACCTGCCCCACCCGAGGCTGTGGCGGCTGCGGCTGCCGGGGCGGATCGCGCGCGTCTGATCCTGCATCCGTCAGTGCAGCGGCTTGCGGCGCCCTGGGCCTTTGTCACCATCTGGCAGGCCAACCAGCCCGGCAGCGCCGCGCCCGGCAAGATCGAGGCTGCCCGCGCCGAGGCCGCACTGGTGTTGCGGGATCGTCAGGACGCCGTGCAGGTCGAGACGCTTGGTCCCAGCGACAATGCCTTTCTCGCCAGGTTGATGGCGGGCCATTCGCTGCTCGCCGCAGCCGAGGCCGCAACCGCAGCCGAACCCCGCCACGATGCAGGCCCGTTCCTGATGCGCCTGATCCGCCACGGCGCCATCACCCAGATCACCTTCGGAGAAACCCCATGACCGCGCTTCTCTCCCCCCGCCTGCAAACTCGCCTTGAAACAGCCGAAGCCCGCTTTGCTCCCCTGCTGTGGGACATCGCAGGGCTTGCGCTGCGCGTCTTTCCGGCGGCGGTGTTCTTTACCTCGGGCCGGACGAAGGTCGAGGGGCTGTTCAGCATCAGGGACAGCACATGGTTCCTGTTCAAAAATGAATATGCGCTGCCGCTGATCCCGTCAGACCTTGCTGCCGTGCTGGCCACGGTATCGGAACATCTGTTCCCGATCCTGCTGGTGCTGGGCCTGGCGACGCGCCTGTCGGCACTGGCGCTGCTGGGCATGACGCTAGCCATCCAGATCTTCGTCTACCCCGAGGCATGGCAGGTGCATGGCACCTGGGCGGCCTGTTTCCTTGCGCTGATCGCGCGGGGGCCGGGGCGGTGGTCGCTGGATGCGCTGCTCTGGCGCCGCGACTGACCGCCCCGCCGGGCCTTACATCCCGTCGCGCAGCTTGAAGCGCTGGATCTTGCCGCTTTCAGTCTTGGGCAGCGCCTCGCGGAACACGATGGAGCGGGGGTATTTGAAGGGCGCAATGGTCGCTTTCACATGATCCTGCAACATCTTGATCGTGGCGCGGTCGGCCAGCACGCCCGCCGCCAGCACCACATGCGCCTCGACGATCTGGCCGCGTTCCGCATCCGGTGCCCCGATCACCGCACATTCGGCCACATCCGGGTGCGCCAGCAGCGCCGCCTCCACCTCTGGCCCCGCGATATTGTAGCCCGAGGAGACGATGATGCCGTCGGTCCGCGCGGCGAAGTGGAAATAGCCCGCCTCATCCTGCCAGAAGCTGTCGCCCGTCAGGTTCCAGCCATTCTTCACATAGGCGCGCTGCTTGTCCGGCGCGCTCATGTAGCGGCAGCCGACCGGGCCTTTCACCGCAAGACGCCCCATCTCGCCACGCGGCATTTCGGAGCCATCGGGCGCCATGATCATGGCCTTGTAGCCGGTCACGGGCCGCCCGGTGCAGGCGGGGAAGCTGTCGCCGAAACGGTTGGTGATGAAGATATGCAGCATCTCGGTCGAGCCGATGCCATCCAGCATCGGCTTGCCGGTTTTGGCGATCCAGTCTTCATAGACCGGGCCGGGCAGGGTTTCCCCCGCCGAAACCGCGGCGCGCAGGCTGGACAGATCGGCGCCTTCCTCCATCGCGCGCAGCATCACGCGATAGGCGGTCGGCGCAGTGAAACAGACCGTCGCCCGGTATTTCTGGATGATCTCGATCATGTTCGGCGGCGAGGCATTTTCCAGAAGTGCGGCCGAAGCGCCAAAGCGCAGCGGAAATACCGCAAGCCCACCCAGACCGAAGGTGAAGGCCAAGGGAGGCGAGCCGACAAACACATCCTCGGGCTGCACGTTCAGCACTTCGCGCGCATAGGCATCCGCGATGATCAGGATGTCGCGGTGGAAATGCATCGTCGCTTTCGGCTCGCCCGTGGTGCCGCTGGTGAAACCCAGCAGCGCCACGTCGTCGCGGCCCGTCTTCACCGCCTCGAACTTCACCGGCTTCGACAGCGCCATCCGGTCCAGCTCGGCGTCATGGTTGGCGGTGCCGTCAAAGCCCACCACCGTTTTCAGGAAACGGTTGTTCTTGGCCGCCACGACCAGCTCTTCCATCAGCCGGGTATCGCACAGCGCATGGGTGATCTCGGCCTTGTCGATGATCTGGTTCAGCTCGCCATGGCGCAGCATCGGCATGGTGTTCACCACAACCGCCCCCGCCTTGGTCGCGGCCAGCCAGCAGGCCACCATCGCCGGATTGTTGGCGGACCGGATCAGCACGCGGTTGCCCGGCTTCACCCCGTAATCCTCGACCAGCGCATGCGCGATGCGGTTGGTCCAGTCCGTCAGTTCCTTGTAGGTCCGCATCCGGCCATTGCCGATCAGCGCGACATTGTCGCCAAAGCCCTTGGCGACCATAGCATCGGTCAGTTCCACCGCCGCATTCAGCCAGTCGGGATAACGGTAGGGACCGAGCTCGATCTCGGGCCACAGATCGAAGGGCGGCAGGTTGTCGCGTGTGAACGTGTCGATATGGCCAGTGGGCCCGAGGATCGGTTCCGGCATGTCAGTCTCCCATGTGATAATGGCAGGGCGCGTCTTCTGCGCGCCTCTGCCGGATGTGTCAGCCCTGCGGAATGACCGCCGTGGCCTCGATTTCGACTTTTGCGCGGTCCTCGACCAGCGCCACCACCTGCACCAGCGCCATCGCCGGATAGTGCCGCCCGATCACCGCCTTGTAGACGCGACCCAGATCCTTGAGACTGTCGAGGTATTCGCTTTTCGACGTCACATACCAGGTCAGCCGCACCAGATGTTCGGGCTTCGCCCCGGCCTCTGCCAGAACGGCCACGATGCCTTTCAGCGCAGCTTCGACCTGTCCCACGAAATCGTCGGTCTCGAATTCCTGCTGGTCGTTCCAGCCGATCATGCCGCCGGTGAACACCATCCGCCCGGTTGCCGCCATCCCGTTGGAATAGCCCGGTGTCGCCTTCCACCCCTTCGGGTGCAGTGCCTCGATCGTCATGCCTTTGCCTCCATGAATTCCACCATGCGCCTGCGCATGTCTTCGGGCCAGGGGGCGGCTTTCAGCCCTTCCACCCAGACCAGCGTGATCTCCGCCACCATCCGCACCTCGTCGCCCAGCCGGGCGGTGATCGTCAGGTTGACGCTGCTGCCGCCGACGCGGTGCAGTTCCAGCCCGAAGGTTACCTTCTCGCCCAGCCGCGAGGGGGCGCGGAAATTCGCCTCCAGCCGCGCGGTCGGCACCCCCGCCCCGCCTTGCAGATGCATCTGCGCGAAACTGCGGCCCACCACATCGGCGAAGAAATTCTCGACCACCGAATTGGTCATCTCGAAATAACGGGGATAGAACACGATCCCCGCCGGATCGCAGTGATTGAACTCGATCTGGATGAGCCGCTCGTAGATCATCAGTCGTTGGCCTCCGGTGGCAGGAAATCCACATCGTGTTCGGCAGAGGCTTTCACCACCGCATCGACATCGGTCATGTCATGCAGCACCTCGAACAGGTCGCGCAGCTTGCCGGCGGGCGAGACCCAGAACAGCGCCCGCGCGGGCTTGTCGGATTTGTTGAAATAGCCATGCGGCACGCCGCGCGGCATCCGCACCAGATCGCCCGCCTTCGCCACCGACCATACGCCGTCAAGCTTCAGATGCAGCTCCCCCTCCTGCACGAGGATGAACTCGTCCTGAGTCGGGTGGATATGCACGGGCACGAACTGGCCCGGCTCGCTGTTAGTTTCAAACGCAAAGGCCGCATCGCAATCGGCCTTCGGGAAATACCGCTGACCGAGGATGTTCCATTCGAGACCTTCGATCCCCGTGCCGTTGCGGGTGATGCCGCCGTCCAGTGCCTTGCTCATGCCGTCCTCCCTGATCAGCCAAGAACCGAGCGCGCGATGACCACTTTCTGCACGTCTGTCGCGCCTTCATAGATGCGCAGCGCCCGGATCTCGCGGTAAAGGCTTTCCACCGCGAACCCGTGTCGCACGCCATCGCCGCCATGCAGTTGCAGGGCGGTGTCGATGACCCGCTGCGCCGCCTCGGTGGCGTAAAGCTTGGCCATGGCCGCCTCGCGGCTGACCCGTGCGGCACCGCTGTCCTTGGTCCAGGCCGCGCGATAGATCAGCAGCGCCGCGGCATCGACCTCCAGCGCCATATCGGCGATATGGCCCTGCACCATCTGGTAATCGGCCAGCGTCCCGCCACTGACGCGCGGCACCTGCACCCGCGCCAGCGCCTCATCCAGCGCACGGCGGGCAAAGCCCAGCGCCGCCGCCCCGACGGTGGAGCGGAACACATCCAGCACCGACATGGCGATCTTGAAGCCCGATCCGGCTTGCCCGATCAGCGCGCTGTCGGGCAGGAACACCTCGTTCAGCCGCAGATGCGCCAGCGGATGCGGCGCGATCACGTCGATCCGGTCAAGGATTTCCAGCCCTGCGACATCGGCCGGCATCAGAAAGGCCGACAACCCGCGCGCGCCCGGCGCCTCGCCCGTGCGGGCGAAGATCACATAGACATCGGCGATCCCGCCGTTGGAGATATAGGTCTTCTCGCCACTCAGCCGGAACCCGCCCGGCACACGCTCTGCCGTCGTCGCGGTATGCGCCACGTCCGACCCGGAACCCGGCTCGGTCAGCGCGAAGGCCGAAATCGCCTTGCCCGCCCGCGTCCGGTCCAGCCAGGCCCGCTGTTCAGGGCTGCCAAACAGACTGACGGCGCCCATGCCCAGCCCCTGCATCGCAAAGGCGAAATCCGCCAGACCATCATGCCGTGCCAGCGTCTCGCGGATCAGGCAAAGCGAGCGGACATCCAGCACCTCGCCCTCGGCCGCGCCGCTATGGCGCAGGAACCCCGCCGCGCCCAGACTGGCCACCAGACCGCGACAGGCCGCATCGGCATCGCCATGATCCACCGGCAGATGCGCCCCCGCCCATGCGTCAACCGCTTCCGCCAGCTCGCGGTGACGGTCTTCAAAGAAGGGCCAGGAAAGGAAAGTCCGGTCTGCCATTTTCTGTCCTCAAATATCCCAAGGGGGTCCGGGGGTGTGAAACCCCCGGTCCGCACTCAATCGCCCTGAAACACCGGCTTTTCCTTCGCGACGAAGGCGTGATAGGCGCGCTCGAAATCGCGGGTCTGCATACAGATCGCCTGCGCCTGCGCCTCGGCCTCGATGGCCTGCTCCAGCCCCATGTTCCATTCCTGGTTCAGCTGGGTCTTGGTGATGCCATGGGCAAAGGTCGGCCCGGCGGCGATGCGGGTGGCGAGCTTCTGCGCCTCGGCCTCCAGCGACTCGGCGCCATGCAGGGCGTTCCAGAAGCCCCAGGCGGCGCCTTCCTCGGCATTCATCACCCGGCCGGTATACAGCAGTTCTGCCGCGCGACCCTGCCCGATGATACGGGGCAGCATGGCGCAGGCGCCCATATCGCAGCCCGCCAGACCGACTCGGGTGAACAGGAAAGCACACTTCGCCTCGGCCGTGGCGATCCGAAGATCCGAGGCCATGGCGATGATCGCGCCAGCCCCCACGCAGATGCCATCTACCGCCGAAATGATCGGCTTGCCGCAGCCGATCATCGCCTTGACCAGATCGCCGGTCATGCGGGTGAAGGCCAGCAACTGCTTCATGTCCATGCCGACCAGCGGGCCGATGATATCATGCACATCGCCGCCGGAACAGAAATTGCCGCCGTTCGAGGCAAAGACCACCACATCCACATCGGTCGCATAAACCAGCTTGCGGAACGTATCGCGCAGCTCTGCGTAGCTGTCGAAGGTCAGCGGGTTCTTGCGGTCAGGGCGGTTCAGCCGAACCGTCGCAATGCGGTCCTTTACCTCCCACAGAAAATGTTCGGGCTTCAGCCCCGCCAGTTCCAGCTCGGTCATGCCGTCTCTCCCCTCTGCCCCGCGCGCTTCAGGATTTCTGTCAGCGCATCGAGGTCGTCTTCGGTGAGGCTGGCGAACAGCTTGTTCACCTCGCCCTCGTGATCTGTTGCCAGTTGCTCGAACTGGCGCAGGCCCTCTTCGGTGAGGGCCACATAAACGGTGCGCCGGTCGGTGGCGCTTTGCGTGCGTTTCGCCAGCCCGTCCTTTTCCAGCCGGTCCACCACCGCCGTTGCATTGCCGTTCGACACCAGCAGCATGCGGCTCAACTCGCTCATGGTGACACCCTCGCGGCGGCGCCAGAGTGCAGCCATCACGTCAAAGCGTGGCAGCGTGGTGTCATGATTTACCCGCAGAAATTCGCGCAGGTGGTTTTCGGCGGCCCTTGTCACACCCAGGAGGCGGATCCAGCTTTTCAGACGGCGTTTCGACAGGGGATCGGGCTTCGCAGGGTCGGTCATGTCTCTCCTCCGGCAATCGCAATTGCCTGACCGTTTATCCCCTCGGAACCGTTTGCACAGAGCCAAAGTGCCGCGGCGGTCACTTCGGCGGGCTGAATCAGCCGTTTTTGCGGGTTTGTCGCCTCCAGCGAGGAACGCGCCGCCGCCGCATCCATCCCGGTCTTGTCCATGATATTGGCGACCGAGCGCTCGGTCATCTCGGTATCCAGAAAACCGGGGCAAAGCGCGTTCACCGTCACCGGCTTCCTTGCCACTTCCAGCGCGAGGCTGCGGGTCAGGCCGACCACCCCGTGCTTCGCCGCCGCATAAGGCGCGACATAGGCGTACCCCTTCAGCCCGGCGGTCGAGGCGACGGCGATCAGCCGCCCCCAGCCTTTCATCTGACCAAGGCCCGCACGGAAGGTCAGGAACACGCCGGTCAGGTTGACCGCCATCATGGCATTCCATTGCGCCAGCGTCGTGCGCCCCAGGGGCGCGCTTTCGGCGGCGCCCGCATTGGCGATGACAATGTCGCAGGGACCGGCAGCGGCAAACATCGCCGCAACCGACTCCTCATCCGTCACATCGGCCGTCACCGCGCGGGCACCGACCCGCGCGGCCACATCTTCCAGCGGGGCAAGGCGGCGCCCGGCGATCACCACTTCGGCGCCCGCCGCCGCGAAGCCGCGCGCAAGGTCGGCCCCCACGCCAGTGCCGCCGCCGGTGATCAGAACGCGCTTGCCCTCGATGCTCATACCCGTCTCCTCAGACCCGGATGGTTTCCTGCTGGCGCTCGCGCAGGCGATACAGCAGATCGCGCCCGCCCTTGTAGGGCGCCGGCCATTCGGCGGCGGTATCGCCCTGCTCGACCGCAGCATGCAGCGTCCAGTAGGGGTTCGCCAGATGCATCCGCGCCAGACAGACCAGATCGGCCCGACCCGCCATGAGGATGCCGTTCACCTGATCCCAGTCCGAGATATTGCCGACGGTCATGGTGGGCATGCCCGCCTCGTTGCGGATGCGGTCCGAGAACGGGGTCTGGAACATCCGGCCATAGACCGGCTTTTCCGCCGGGTCGGTCTGACCCGAGGAGACGTCGATGATGTCGGCCCCCGCCGCACGGAACATGCGGGCGATTTCCAGCGCCTCGGTCGGTGTCACGCCGCCGTCGATCCAGTCATGAGCACTGATCCGCACCGACATCGGCTTGCCGGCAGGCCAGACCGCGCGCATCGCCTCGAACACTTCCAGCGGATAGCGCATGCGGTTTTCAAGGCTGCCGCCGTAGTCATCCTCGCGCTTGTTGGTCACAGGGCTGATGAAGGTGGCCAGAAGATAGCCATGCGCCGCGTGCATCTCGATCATGTCGACGCCTGCGCGGTCGGCCATCTGAGCCGAGGCCACGAACTGCGCCTTCACCTCGTCCATATCGGCACGGGTCATGGCGCGGGGGGTCTGGTTCTCGGGGCGGTAGGGGATGGCCGAGGCGGCGATGATCTCCCAGTTGCCCGAGGGCAGCGGCTTGTCGATCCCGCCATCCCACGGCACGCAGGTCGAAGCCTTGCGCCCGGCATGGCCGATCTGGATGCACAGCTTCGCCGTGGTTTCGGCATGGATGAAATCGGCCAGTCGCTTCCACGCCGCCTCGTGTTCCGGCTTGTAAAGACCGGGGCAGCCAGGGGTGATGCGGCCCGAGGCCGAGACGCAGGTCATCTCGGTATAGATCAGCGCAGCACCACCCTTGGCGCGTTCGGCGTAATGGGTGAAGTGCCAGTCGGTCGGGCAGCCATCCACAGCTTTGTATTGCGCCATGGGCGACATCACGATGCGGTTCTTCAGCGTCATGTTCCGCAACGTGAAGGGCGCGAACATCGGGCGGCGGCCTTTTTCGCCCCCCGCCTGCTCCTGGAACCAGTCTTCAGCCGAGGCCAGCCATTTCGGATCGCGCAGGCGCAGATTTTCGTGGCTGATGCGCTGACTGCGGGTCAGCAGCGAATAGGCGAACTGGGTCGGGTGCATGTCGAGGTAACGCTCGACCTCCTCGAACCATTCAAGGCTGTTGCGCGCCGCCGATTGCAGGCGCAGTACCTCGACGCGGCGTTCGTCCTGATAGCGGGCAAAGGCGCGTTCCAGCGTCGGTTCGCTGTGCAGGTATTCGGCCAGCGCAATCGCACTGTCGAAGGCCAGACGCGAGCCGGAGCCGATCGAGAAATGCCCGGTCGCCGCCGCATCGCCCATCAGCACGACGTTTTCGTGATACCACTTTTCGCAGATCACGCGCGGGAACTGCATCCACACCGCCGAGCCGCGCAGGTGATTGGCGTTCGACATCAATTCGTGTCCGCCCAGATGGGCGGCAAAGATCTGGCGGCAGGTCTCGATGATCTCTTCCTTGCTCATCGTCTCGAAACCCCATTTATCCCAGGTCTCGGGCAGGGTTTCGACGATGAAGGTCGCGGTCTTGTCGTCAAACTGGTAGACATGCGCCCAGACCCAGCCATGCTTCGTCTTCTCGAAGATGAAGGTGAAAGCGTCGTCAAATTTCTGATGCGTGCCCAGCCAGATGAACTTGCATTTGCGCACGTCGATATCAGGCTTGAACTCGGCCTGATATTCCCGCCGCACAACGGAATTGATGCCGTCGCAGCCGACGACGATGTCATATTCCTTGCGATATTCCTCGGCTGCCTTGAACTCGGTCTCGAACTGCATGTCCACGCCCAGCTCGCGCGCCCGTTCCTGCAACAGAACCAGCATCGCCTTGCGGCCGATCCCGGCGAACCCGTGCCCGCCCGAGACGGTGCGCACGCCGTTATGGATCGTGGCGATATCATCCCAATAGGCAAAGTTCGACCGGATCGCCTCGGTCGATTTGGGGTCGTTCTTCTGCATCCGGCCCAGCGCGTCATCCGACAGCACAACACCCCAGCCGAAGGTATCGTTGGCCTTGTTGCGTTCAAGCACCGTCACCTGATGCGACGGGTCGCGCAGCTTCATCGAGATGGCGAAATAGAGACCGGCCGGGCCGCCCCCAAGGCAGAGCACTTTCATCGTAAACCTCCCGCGGTTTTCGCGTTCCTTGCAATCATGCTGCCACCGTCGCGCCGTTATTTCAAGCTTGAAATTTCTGACTTGAAATCTTTTTGCCAAAGGCTCAGCATGGGATCAAAGCAGGAGGGCGAGAATGGCAGTGATCGGAGTTGTCGGTCTGGGCGTCATGGGGCTTGGTATCGCGCAGGTTTACGCCACGACGGGCCACGAAGTGCGCGTGACAGATGCCTGGGCGCCCGCGCGCGAAAGCGCCATGCAGCGCCTGCGCGACGGACTGGCGCCGCGCGTCGCCTCGGGCAAGATGCCCGCGGCAGAGATGGAGGCGCTGCTGGACCGGATCACGGTCTGCGATATGGCCGACCTCGCCCCCTGTGCGCTGATCATCGAGGCGATTGCCGAAAAGATTGACGCCAAGCAGACGCTTTTCGCAGAAGTTGAACGGATTTCCGACGCGGTCCTGGCTACCAACACCTCGTCGCTGTCCGTGGGGGCGATTGCGGTTGGCCTGACCGATCCGGGCCGTCTGGTCGGGCTGCATTTCTTCAACCCCGCGCCGGTGATGAAGCTGGTGGAGTTCATCACCCTGCCCGGCACCACGCCCGGCGCAGCCGAAACCGCCCGCCGGTTGACCGAAGCGACCGGCAAGACCGTTATCCCCTGCGCTGACACGCCCGGCTTCATCGTCAACCGCTGCGCCCGGCCCTATTACGGCGAGGCGCTGGCCCTGCTGGACGAAGGTCGCAGCGCAGGCGAGATTGACGCGGCCATGGTCGCGGCAGGCTATCGGCTGGGGCCGTTCCAGCTGATCGACCTTGTAGGGGCCGACATCAATCTTGCCGCCACCGAAAGCTTGCTGGCCGCGATGGGGGAAAGCCCGCGTTATCAAGTGTTCCCCGCGCTGCGTGCGCAGGTGGAAAGCGGCCATCTTGGCCGCAAGACGGGTCGGGGATTCCTCCACCCCGACCCGCTCCCGCCTGCCCCTGCCGATGCGGCGGCGATTGTCCTGCGGATTGAGGCGATGCTGGCCAACGAGGCCGCGACACTGCTGGCCGAAGGCGGCACCGATATGGCGGGCATCGACACTGCGCTGAAACTGGGGCTGAACTTCCCGCGCGGCCCGTTTGAAAGCGCGCGTGTCCATGGCCTGTCCGCGATCCGGGCCGAACTCGCCCGCCTGCGCGCCGCCGCGCCCGACGCGCTGAAACCCCGCTATGACGCATCCCCCGCGCTGGAGGCCCTTGCATGACCGCCGTTTATCTCTGCTCCGGCAAACGCACACCCATCGGCCGCTACGCTGGCAGCCTGTCGGCGGTGCGGCCCGACGATCTGGCGGCCCATGCCATCACCGCCGCGCTGGCGGGGCGTGACCTGCCGGTGGACGAGGTGATCCTCGGCTGCGCCAATCAGGCGGGCGAGGACAATCGCAACGTCGCGCGTATGGCTGTCCTGCTGTCCGGCCTGCCCGAAAGCGTGCCGGGCGTCACTGTGAACAGGTTGTGCGCCTCGGGGCTGGATGCTGTCATCCTCGGCGCCCGTTCCATCGCCACCGGCGCCGCTGATCTGGTGATCGCGGGCGGCGTCGAAAGCATGAGCCGCGCGCCCTTCGTCATGCCCAAGGCGGACAGCGCGTTTTCGCGCTCGAATGCGGTTTATGACACGACGATCGGCTGGCGCTTTATCCACAAGCGCATGGCGGCGGAATTCGGCGTCGAGTCGATGCCCGAGACCGCAGAGAATGTGGCCGCCGATTTCGGTGTGTCCCGCGACGATCAGGACGCTTTCGCCCTGCGCAGCCAAAGCCGCTACGATGCCGCATGGCATGCAGGCGACATCGCGCCGGTCACCATTCCGGGCCGCAAGGGCGATACGGTGGTCGCCGGGGATGAACACCCCCGTGCGACGACGCTGGAGAAGCTCGCCGCCTTGCCCACGCCCTTCCGCCAGGGGGGCAGCGTGACGGCAGGTAATGCCTCGGGCGTGAATGACGGCGCCTGTGCGCTGCTGCTGGCCTCGGAAGCGGCGGTGAAAGCGCATGGCCTGACCCCGCTGGCCCGAATCGGTGCCGCCGCCAGCGCAGGCGTCGCGCCGCGTATCATGGGCATCGGCCCGGTTGCAGCCGTTGAACGCATCACCGCCCGCACCGGCCTGCGCCCCTCCGATTGCGACGTGATCGAGCTGAACGAGGCCTTCGCCGCGCAGGCGCTCGCCTGCCTGCGGCAATGGGGTCTGCCCGACGATGCGCCGCAGGTGAACCGCTACGGCGGGGCCATCGCCATGGGGCATCCCCTTGGCATGTCCGGCGCACGCATTGCCCTTTCCGCCGCACGGCAACTGGCGGAAACCGGCGGTAAGACCGCGCTGGCCACGCTCTGCGTCGGTGTCGGTCAGGGCGTGGCACTGGTGCTGCACGGGGTCTGAGCCGGAATATCCCGCGCCTTTTATCCTTTAACCGCCGGTTCACCCCGCCGGGCTAGTCTGGGCATGGGTGTAAAAGGATGGGTGTGTGATGGCCGGCAAGAATTCTGCCGCGCCAGTCATCATCAAACGGAAAAAGATCGTCGGGGGCGATGGTCACCACGGGGGGGCGTGGAAAGTCGCCTATGCCGATTTCGTGACCGCCATGATGGCGTTTTTCCTGCTGATGTGGCTGCTGGGCGCGACGACTGAAGAACAGCGCAAGGGTGTGGCGGATTACTTCGCCCCGACCGCCTCAATCTCGCCTTCAGGGGGTGGGGTCGACGTATTGGGGGGAGATTCTCCCTTTTCGCAAAACGCGCGTGCGCGCTCTGGCACCGGATTGGCGGGCGGACGCTCGCCTTCGGAAACCGGCGAGGGCGGGGCGGGTGAACTGCATGAAATCAAGACCGAGATCGACAAGCATCTGACCGCGTTCAGCGGCGAAAGCATGACGATGCAGCGCGCCTTGCGCCATGTCGTCACCCGCGTCACCGACGAAGGTCTGGTGATCGAGATTTTCGATCTGGACCACGCCGCCCTTTTCGCCCCCGATTCTGCCAGGCCAGAGCCGGTTCTGCGCGAGATTGCGACGATGCTGGCAGAGGTTCTGGACATCACCAGCAACGAACTCGCGGTGAATGGCCATGTCCGCTCTTATCCCATGGCTTTGGCACGCAATCCGATGTGGGAGCTTTCGGCCGCCCGCGCCGATGCCCTGCGCGGATTGCTGCAATCCGCCGGTGTGCCCGCCTCGCGATTGCGGCGCATCACCGGCCACGCCGACCGCAAGCCGGTGACCGCCGATCCCATGGCAAACCGGAACAACCGGGTTGAGGTGGTTCTGTTGCGGCGGGACAGATAGCAAAGTCGCCTGTGCCGCATTAGGGCAATGTTAAGCGCGAGAGCGCAGGGTCTTTCTGCAAGTGGAATCGACACGCAGAAAGGTGCCCTCTCCGATGACCATTTCCTCTGCCCTGAATGCCGGGGTGGCCGGGCTGAACGCGAATGCCAGCCGCCTGGCCTCCATTTCCGACAACATCGCCAATTCCGGCACCTATGGCTATAAACGCGCTTGGACGGAGTTTGAGTCGCTCGTGCTCAGCGGGGCGCAAAACGCGGGCAGCTATTCTGCCGGTGGCGTTCGGGCGAATGCCTCGCGACTGATCGACGAACGCGGGTCGCTGGTTTCTACCGCAAGCGCGCTGGATCTCGCGGTATCCGGGCGGGGGATGCTGCCCGTAATGCGGTCCGTGAACATGGGCGGCAGTCAGGGCGAGCTGCTGATGACGACAACGGGCGCATTCCGCCCCGATGAAAACGGTGTGCTACGCACCGCCTCGGGCCTCGTGCTGCTGGGCTGGCCCGCCAATGCCGACGGCACAATTCCGGTGATGCCACGCGATGCCATGTCGGGCCTCTCTCCGGTGGTGGTCAACACCAACCAGCAGGCGGGCGACCCGACGACCGCCGTGCGACTTGGCGTGAACCTGCCCGCCACAGCAACTGACGAAAGCGCCCCGGGCGATCCGCTGCCGCTTTCGGTGGAATATTTCGGCAATCTCGGCACCTCGGAATCGCTGGACATCACCTTCACCCCGACGCCGGGCACCGGCGGGCGCTCCAACCAATGGACCATGACGATCACCGATTCCGCGCAAGACGGCGCGGTGATCGGGGAATATACGCTCACCTTCGACGACAGCCGCGCCAATGGCGGCACACTGGCCTCGGTCAGCGCTGTTTCGGGTGGCGCATATGACCCCGCGACCGGCGCAATCAATCTGACGGTCGCGGGCGGGCCGCTGGAACTGAGCATCGGCAAGCTCGGGGATGCGACGGGGCTGACCCAGCTTTCCGACAATTTCGCGCCGACCTCCATCGTCAAGAACGGCTCGCCCGTCGGCAATTTGATGGAGGTGGAGGTCGATCAGAACGGCATGCTGCGGGCCACCTATGACACGGGCTTTACCCGCACGCTGTACCAGATCCCGCTGGTTGACGTGCCCAATCTGAACGGCCTGACCTCCTACAACGACCAGACCTACGGCATTTCGCCCGATTCCGGGTCGTTCTTCCTCTGGGATGCAGGGGACGGGCCGACCGGCTCGGTCGCGGGCTACGCGCGGGAAGGGTCGACCACCGATGTCGCCGGGGAATTGACCAACCTGATCCAGACCCAGCGCGCCTATTCGTCCAATGCCAAGGTGATTCAGACCGTGGACGAAATGTTGCAGGAAACCACCAATATCAAACGGTAACCCGCCATGAGCCTTTCCTCCGCCATGAATGCGACCCTTTCGGGTCTGACCGTCAGCGCCCGGATGGCCGAGCTGGTTTCCTCCAATGTCGCCAACGCAATGACCCCCGGCTACGTTCGCCGTACGGCAGAACTTGCAGCGCGCGAAACCGGGGGCCAGGGGGTACGGCTTGTCGCCATCCTGCGCACCGCAGACATGCATCTTCTGAGCGAACGCCGCATGGCACAAGCGGGGGAAGCAGGGGCAGCTGCGCGAGCAGCCTTTCTGGCCGTGGCCGAACACGCCGTGGGAACCGCCGATACGTCAAGCTCACTGTCGGCCCGCGTCAATGCGCTCGACAGCGCCCTGCTGGCCGCGGCGGGCAGGCCGGATTCTGATGTGCGGCTTGGCGCAGTTGTCGATGCCGCCGCAGCCTTGACCAACCATCTCGGGGCCGCCAGCGCCACAATCCAGACAGCCCGCGCCACCGCTGATTCACGCATTGCATCCCAGGTCGGGAGGCTGAACGATGCCCTGGCGCAAATCGCCGATCTGAACACGCGCATCCAGATCGGCAGCATTGCCGGGCAGGACACGTCCGCATTGCTGGACCTGCGCCAGCAGCAGATCGATTCCGTTGCAGAAATCCTGCCCATCCGCGAAGTGGCGCGCGCCGATGGCGCAGTTGCGCTGTTCACACCGGGCGGGGCATCCTTGCTGGAAGGATCCCCCTCCGTTTTCGGCTTCACGCCGCATCCGGTGGTGACCGCCGACATGACGCAGGAAAATGGCGCACTTTCCGGGCTGACGCTGAACGGACGGGCCATCGCGACGGGTCCCGGCAGTTTCATTGATGGCGGCGGTCTGGCGGCGCAATTCGCCATCCGCGATGAAAGCGCCCCCGCCGCGCAGGCAAGCCTTGACGGGCTGGCCCGCGACCTGATCGAGCGGTTTTCGGGGCTGGATGACAGTCTGCCCCCCGACGCCCCTGGCCTGTTCACCGATGCGCAGGCCGGTTTCTCCGGGGAGGAGACAGGGTTGGCAACGCGCCTGGCGGTGAATGCAGCGCTGGACGGGGCAACGTGGCGGCTGCGCGATGGGCTCGGCGCACCCTCCCCGGGTCCGGCCGGCGATGCCACGAGGCTCAACGCACTTCATGCTGCGATGACGGCCGCGCTCCCGGCCAGTTCGCCCGCGCTGCCATCGGGCGCCCGCAGTCTTGCAACCCGCGTGTCGGACCTGACATCCGACGCTGCGGCGGCGCGCCTGTCCGCCGACTCTGCGCAAAGCTTCGCAGCCGCCCGCGCCAGCGCCCTGCAAGAGCAGGAACTGGCTGGCGGTGTGGACACCGATCAGGAAATGCAATCGCTTCTGACCATCGAAAACACCTGGTCGGCCAATGCGCGCGTCCTTCAGGTGCTGGATGATCTTCTGGCCCGGCTGATGGAGATATAGATGAGCCTCGTATCCTTGGGCGACATGGCACAAAGCTTCATGTTGCGGCGTCACATGGGGCAGGTGAAGGCGGATCTGGCCCTGCACACGCAGGAAATGACCACCGGCCTTACCACCGATATTGCCAGGCGAACCGACGGCGATCTGGGGCCATTGAACGCGATCTCGGCCTCCCTTGCCCGGCTGGAGACCCTCGCCTCGGTGACATCCGAGATGCAGCTCTGGTCCGGCGCCATGCAATCGGCGCTGGAGGCCATCGACAACCGGGCCATCGAACTGGGGCCACAGCTGTTGTCCGCCGCCTCTGCCCGGCAACCTGCGACATTCGCAGCGGTGAGCGGGGAGGGAGAGGCAGCCTTCCTTGCGGCGGTCGGGTATCTGAACACCTCGCTCGACGGACGGGCGTTGTTCGGCGGCGTGGCGACGGATCATTCGCCCCTGCCCGATAGCGCCAGCCTGCTGAATCAGGTTGCAGAAGTCGCGCAAGGTGCCACGTCGGTGGCTGACCTGCGTGACCGGCTCGACACCTGGTTCGGCCCCGGCGGCGGCTTTGAAACCGCAGCCTGGCGTGGCGGTGCCGCGCTGGAGCCTGTGACCATCGCACAGGGAGAAACGGCCCGGCTGACACCGACCGCCTTGTCCGACGGGATACGGGACACGCTGAAGGGGCTGGCACTTGCCGCACTCGCAGGTCGCGATCTGCCAGGACCGGGTATAGAAGACAAGGCCGCCATGCTGGCCGCCGCAGGTGACACGCTGATTGGCAGCAGCGGGGCACGGGCTGCGCTGTCCGCCGACCTCGGCATCACCGAGCAGCGGATTGCCGATGCGCAAACCCGGAATGCGGCGGAAATGACGGCCCTGAAATTCGCGGAAAGCCAGATCAGGGCAGCCGATCCCTTCGAGGCTGCAAGCCGCGTGCAGGAGGCCGAAACGCAGCTCCAGCTCATCTATACACTCACGGCCCGCCTTTCCGGCCTCAGCCTTGCGGATTACCTTGGATGATACGGCTCCTGCTATTGCTGATCCTGCTAGCCTCGCCACTTCATGCCGCACCGATCCGCATCAAGGATCTGGTCGAGTTTGACGGGGTGCGCGGCAACGATCTGGTGGGCTATGGCCTTGTCGTCGGGCTGAACGGCACCGGCGACGGCATCCGAAATGCCCCCTTTACCGAAGAAATCATGGCCAATCTTCTGGAGCGGCTGGGCGTCAACGTTACGGGCGAGGAGTTTCGCCCCAAGAATGTTGCCGCCGTTTTCGTGACAGCCTCCCTGCCACCCTTCGCGCGTTCGGGCGGGCGCATTGACGTGACCGTTTCGGCCATCGGGGATGCCAAAAGCCTGCTGGGCGGCACATTGATCATGACGCCGCTGAATGGGGCCGACGGCGAGATCTACGCCGTGGCGCAGGGCACGATCATCGCCGGGGGTGTTGCTGCCGAGGGGCAGGCGGCGCGGGTCGTGCAGGGCGTGCCGACCGCCGGGGTCATCCCCTCGGGCGCAAGGGTCGAACGCGAGGTAGAATTCGATTTCACCTCGATCAGTGCGATCCGGCTGGCCCTGCGGCAGCCGGATTTCACCACGGCGGCGCGGATTGAAAGCGTCATCAACCGCGAATTCGGCCGGACCGTCGCCGTGATGACAGATGCGGGTACGGTCGCACTTGATCTGGAGCGCACGCGCATGGACTCGCCCGCGCATGTGATCGGCAGGCTGGAGAACCTGCTGGTGCAACCCGAAACCCGCGCCCGGGTAATCGTCGATCAGCGATCGGGCACCATTGTCATGGGGGCGGATGTGCGCATCAGCAGCGTCGCGGTGGCGCAGGGCAACCTGACCCTGACGGTCGAGGAGGCGCCGGTTGTGGTGCAGCCCAACCCTTTCAGCCAGGGGGAAACCGTGGTGGTGCCCCGAAGCCAGGCATCCGTGACCAAGGCGCCGGGCACGGGCCTTGCCGAACTGACCGAGGGCACCAGCCTGTCATCCGTCGTTTCGGGACTGAACGCTTTGGGCGTGGCGCCGCATGACATGATCGACATTCTGAAAAGCATCAACGCGGCCGGGGCCCTCCATGCCGAGTTCATCGTACAGTAACCGGGCTGTCCCTGACTCAACTTGCAGAAGAGACGAGCGCCCCGCAAATCTTTTCCCTGATGTCGGGGGCGGACTTGCCCGGCGACGAACGCTCGCCGATGCTGACCCCGACACAGCCGGAGTCCGCCATGTTCGCCAAACTCTTCTCCCCCGTTCGCATCGGCACCATTGAGCTGGCAAACCGGATCGTTTCCACCGGGCACGATACGGTGATGGCCGAAGAGGGTCATGTCACCGAACGCCTGATCGCCTATCATCAGGCGCGGGCCGAAGGCGGGGCGGGGTTGATCGTGGTGCAGGTTTCGGGCGTGCATGAGACCGCGCGATACACCTCGCATATGCTGATGGCGACATCGGATGACGCGATTCCGGGATATACCCGGCTGGCGCAGGCGGTGCAGGCGCATGGCACGCGAATTTTCGGGCAGTTGTTCCACCCCGGCCGCGAGATCATGGAAACCGATGATGGCACCGCCGCGATCGCCTATGCCCCTTCGGCCGTGCCCAATTCGCGCTTTCGGGTTATGCCGATCCCCCTGAGCCTCAGCCTGATTTCCGAGATCGTGCAGGGTTATGCCGACAGCGCGGCAAGATTGCAGCGCGCGGGGTTCGACGGGTGTGAAATCGTCGCCTCGCACGGGTATCTTCCGGCGCAGTTCCTTAACCCCGCGGTCAATCTGCGGGACGATGACTACGGCGGTCCGCTGGCGAACCGGATGCGGTTTCTGGTCGAGATCGCCGCGGCGATCCGCCACGCCACCGGGCCGGATTTCGCGATCAGCCTGCGGCTGAGTGGCGACGAGCGCGATGTCGAGGCGCTTGATCAGTCCGAAACCGTCGCGGTCTGTCGGCGCCTTGATACGGCGGGCCTGGTCGATTGCTTCCATGTTACGGCGGGCAATTCGGCCTCGCTGTCGGGGGCCATCCACATCGTGCCGCCGATGTTCTATGCGGCGGGCTATACCGCGCCGCTGGCGGCGCAGGTGAAGGCAGCCGTCGGGCGCCCGGTGATCGTGACGGGTCGCATCAACCAGCCGCAGGAGGCCGAGGCCATCCTTGCCGCAGGTCACGCCGATCTGTGCGGCATGACCCGCGCGATGATCTGCGACCCGGAGATGCCTGCCAAGGCACGGGCAGGCGCGCCGGATCGCATCCGGGCATGCATCGGCTGCAATCAGGCCTGCATCGGGCATTTCCACCGGGGCTATCCGATCTCCTGTATCCAGTTCCCGGAAAGCGGGCGGGAAACCACGCTGGCCCCCCGCAAGACCCGGACCGCGACGCCCCGGCGCATCCTGATCGCAGGTGCCGGTCCTGCCGGGCTCAAGGCTGCGGCCGTGCTGGCGGCGCGCGGCCATGCGGTCACACTCTGCGAGGCCGGGCCGCAGGCGGGTGGGCAGGCCCTTCTGGCGCAGCTTCTGCCGGGCCGGGCAGAGTTTGGCGGCATTGTCACCAATCTTCTGCGAGAGGTACGCGAGGCAGGCGTGACCCTGCGGCTGAATACCCCCGTCACGGCAGAACTGGTGGCAGCGGAGGCGCCCGACCGGGTGATCCTCGCCACCGGCGCCCGCCCGCGCGCGCCTGCCATCGAGACCGAGGGCGCGCATGTGCTTGACGCCTGGGCCGTGCTCCGTGGCGAGGGCAATCCGGGTAGCCGCGTGGCGATCGCGGACTGGCGCGGCGACTGGATCGGGATGGGGCTGGCGGAAAAGCTCGCCCGGGACGGCAGTTCGGTACGTCTGTTTGTTGAAGGCATCGCGCCCGGCGAAACCCTGCCCTTCTATGTGCGCGATGAAATGGCCGCGCGTCTGCATCGCCTGCGGGTTGAAATCCGGCCCTATGCCCGCCTGTTCGGGGCGGATTCGGACAGTGTTTATTTCACGCATTCCGCCAGCGGCGATGCCATCGTGGCAGAGGCGGTGGACACGCTGGTGCTGGCGCAGGGCCATGACAGCAACCGTGATCTGGCCGCGGCGCTCGCCGGTTGGCCGGGCCGGGTCGAGATCATCGGTGACGCGCTGACCCCGCGCAGCGCCGAGGATGCGGTGCTGGAGGGGCTGAAATGCGGTATCCAGGATTAAGACTTTCGTGCAATTAACCTAGCGTAATGCTTGCACCCGGATCGCATGCAGTCATTCTGATGTGACGGCTTGCGGAAAGCCGCGCAACCGGAGGCCGATGATGTTCTTTACCCCGGAAGAGGCGACGCTGCTGTCGATGGAAACCGGCCTCATGCTGGCCGAGGCGCAGATGGTTGTTGCCATGCGGTTTTGGGGAATGGCTGGCCTGTGGAATGTGACCTCGGACGAGCCCGTGCGCATGGTGCAGGAAAAGGCCGAAGCGGCGCTGCAATCGCTGGCCGCCGCCGGGCAGGCGCTGATGGGCGGGCAAGGCGCCGGTCAGGTGGCCATGGCTGCGCTTGCGCCAGTGCGCGACCGGACCCGCGACAACGTGCAACGGCTGGGCACTCAGGGCCTGCGCACCGTCTGACCCTCAGGGCCGGAAGGCCATCTGGCCCCACAACGCCTTCACCCGCTCATCACGGCCACAGGCCTTGCGATAGAATTTGTAGGCATTTTTCTTCTGCTTCGGTCCGGCGCGCGTCAGCACGATGTCGGACGAGCGATAGTAATCCTGATGATATTCCTCGGCTGGCCAGAACTTCCCGGCTTTGAGGACCGGCGTCACGATCTCCTGCCCAAGCGCGGCCTGAGCCTCGGCCACCGCCTGCTCCGCCGCCGCCTTCTGCGCCGCGCCCCGCGCGAAAATCGCTGTGCGATAGCTGTCGCCCCGGTCGCAGAACTGCCCGCCCGCGTCGGTGACATCAACCGACCGCAGGAACAGCGCAATCAGGTCGTGATAGCTGATGACGCTGTTGTCAAAGGTGATCTCGGCCGCCTCGTAATGGCCGGTACCCCCGGCAGAGACCTGCTTGTAACTCGGGTTCTGCACCTTGCCGCCGCTATAACCCGACACCACGGATTTCACGCCTTTGACGCCTTCGAAATCGGCTTCGACGCACCAGAAACAGCCCCCGGCGACCAGCGCCTTTTCCTCCGCCGCGCGGGCCACTCCCACCGCCGCACCGCCGGTCAGGGCCACGGCCAGCACCAGAATTGCATAGATCCGCCGCATCGCACCCTCCTGTTGCATCCCGCAACAGGCTCGCCCCAACCACACCCCGGCACAACACAAGCCTGCGTGAGCGTCGCATCTTGAACCCCGCCCGGTGCGGCCCTAGCGTGGGCCGCGAACAGGAGGGCGCCATGACCGAACACGTTTCCACCCACCAGGCGGAAGAGGACGCCCGCAACGAAAACCTGATGCTGTTCCTGAATGGCCGGATCGTGCCCAAGGCCGAAGCACTGGTTTCAGTGTACGATTCCGGCTTCATGATGGGCGACGGCGTATGGGAAGGGATGCGGCTTTACGAGGGCCGCTGGGCCTTTCTGGACGAGCACCTTGACCGGCTGTTCGAGGCGGCGAAGGCTATCGACCTTGATATCAGGATGACCGCAGCCGAACTGGAACAGGCGCTGCGCGACACCCAGGCAGCGAATGGCATGACCACCGACGCTCATGCGCGGCTGATGGTGACGCGCGGGGTGAAGACCCGCCCCTTCCAGCATCCGCAGCTGTCGCAGCAGGGGCCGACCGTCACCATCATCATGGAGCACTCGCGCCCGAAAATCCCGCGCCCGATCACGCTGGCCACCGTGCCGCATCTGCGCGGGCTGCCGATGACGCAGGATCCGAAGCTGAACTCGCATTCCAAGCTGAACTGCATTCTTGCCTGTATCGCGGCGCAGAAGGCCGGCGCGGACGAGGCGCTGATGCTGGACGTGCATGGCTTTGTGAACACGACCAATGCCTGCAACTTCTTCATCGTGAAGAAGGGCGAGGTTTGGACCTCAACAGGTGATTACTGCATGAACGGCATCACCCGCCGCAAGGTGATCGACCTGTGCCGCGCCAATGGCATCCCGGTGTTCGAGCGGAATTTCAGCCTCGTCGACACCTATTCGGCGGATGAGGCCTTCCTGACCGGCACTTTCGGCGCGCAAACCCCGGTCGGCAGCATCGACGGGCGGCAGATCGGCAGCGGCAAGATGGGGCCGATGACGGAACGCCTGCGCGGCCTTTACAAGCAACTCGTGCTGGCATGACGGTCAGCACCATGAAAATCGCGATGTGGAGCGGCCCGCGCAATCTGTCGACCGCCATGATGTATGCCTTCGCCGCGCGTGGTGATTGCGCGGTGTGGGATGAACCCTTCTATGCCGCCTATCTGGCCGCGACCGGCATAGACCATCCGATGTCGGCCGAGGTGATCGCGGCGGGCGAGGCCGATCCGGCAAAGGTCGCCGCTGCCTGTCCGGGGCCAAACCCTGACGGAAAGCCGCTGTGGTATCAGAAGCATATGACGCTTCATATGATCCCCGGCTTTGATCGGGGCTTTCTGCGCGGGCTGACCAATGTGTTCCTGATCCGGCATCCGGCGCGGGTGGTGGCAAGCTATTCCAGGAAGCGCGAAAGCCCGACGCTGGCCGACATCGGCTTTGTCCAGCAAGGGGAACTGTTTGATCAGGTGGCTGACTTGACCGGCGCGGCGCCGGTGGTGGTGGACAGCGAGGATATCCGCGCCAACCCGGCTGTCAGCCTGCATGCCCTTTGTGCGGCCCTGGACATTCCGTTCACCGAAAGCATGCTGCGCTGGCCTGCGGGGCCGAAGCCCTTTGACGGGGCATGGGCGCCGCATTGGTATAATGCAGTCCATGCCTCCACCGGCTTTGATGCCCCGGAAGGCCCGCTGCCCGACCTTGCGCCCGAATATGCGGGGCTGGTCGAGGCCGCGCTGCCACATTACGACCGGCTGCGCCAATACGCGCTGGGGGCGTAATCAGATGCTCAGCGCGGCTTGCAGCGCCTCGCGCGTCAGGCCCTCTTTCGGATGCGACAGGTTCACCGCGCCGCGTTTGAGCACATAGAACTGGTCGCCCAGATCGAAGGCAAAATCGAAATACTGTTCGACCAGAATGATGGCCATATTGCCCTTGGCCTTCAGATATTCGATCACGCGGCCGATCTGCTGGATGATATTGGGCTGGATGCCCTCGGTCGGTTCGTCCAGCAACAGCACCTTGGGACGCATGATCATCGCCCGCGCGATGGCAAGCTGTTGCTGCTGCCCGCCCGACAGATCGCCGCCGCGCCTGTGGCCCATATCCTTCAGCACCGGGAACAGGTCATAGATTTCGTCGGGCACCTTGTGATCGGCCTTCGGCAGCAGCGAAAAGCCGGTTTCGAGGTTCTCGCGCACAGTCAGCAGCGGAAAGATCATCCGCCCCTGCGGAACCACCGCCAGTCCGCGCCGCGCCATATGTTGCGCGGGCAGGACCGGCAGCACCTCGCCATCCAGCGTAAGCCTGCCACCGGAGCGCGGATGCGTTCCGGCCAGCGCCTTCAGAAGCGAGGTCTTGCCTACGCCATTGGTGCCCATGACGCAGGTCACCACACCAGCCTTCGCCTCAAGGTCGATGCCGTTCAGGATCTGGCTGCCGCCGTAATGCAGGGTCAGCCCTTCGGTTGTCAGCATGTTCAGCGCCCCAGATAGACTTCGATGACTTGCGGATTCTTGGTGACGTGATCTAGGCTGCCCTCGGCCAAAACCGAGCCTTCGTGCAGCACCGTGACCTTGCAGTTCAGCCGCCGGATGAACTCCATGTCATGCTCCACCACGACGACGGCGCGGGTTTTCGCCAGTTCGACCAGCAGCGCGGTGGTCTGCTCGCGCTCCAGAAAGCTCATCCCCGCCGCAGGTTCATCGACCAGCAGCAGGCGTGGTTCCTGTGCCAGCAGCATGGCGATTTCCAGCCATTGCTTCTGGCCATGGGACAGCTCGCCCGCCTTGCGGGACAGGTGATCGGCAAGGCCCACCTGTGCTGCAAGCTCCGCCACGCGGACACGGTCTTTCGCCGTTTCGCGCCAGAACAGCACCCGCCAGGGCGTGCGCGCCGCCTTCAGCGCCAACATCAGGTTTTCGGAAACGCTCTGATCCTCGAACACCGTGGGGCGCTGGAACTTGCGGCCGACGCCTGCGCACGCGATCTGCGCCTCGGACATCCGCAGCAATGAGCGGGGCACCTCCCCGAAGACAACCGTGCCTTCGTCCGGCCGGGTCTTGCCGGTCACGATGTCCATGAAGGTGGTCTTGCCCGCGCCATTCGGGCCGATCACTGCGCGCAGTTCCTGCGGGCCGATGGCGAAGGACAGATTGTTGATGGCGCGGAAGCCGTCGAAGGTGACCGAGACGCCGGAAACCTCCAGCAGCGAGGTCGTGCGGGCGGGGGCAATGGTGGTCATGCGTCGGCCTCCTTCTCGCGCAGCGCGCCGTCATCGGGGCCAAGCTGGGCGCCATGGCGGCGCGGGCTGGGCAGCCGGTCGAACAGCCCACCGATCCCGCGTGGCGCGAACAGCGTCACCAGCACGAAGGCCAGGCCGAGAAGCACCGTCCACCAGTCCACCCAGTTGATTGTGTAGAACCCGAGCGGAATGGCGGGCGCCATGCCCCCGGTGAACCACGAGGACAACAACGAGACGAAGGCCGCCCCGATCACCGCCCCATAAAGCCGTCCGCGCCCGCCAATGGCGACCCAGACGGCGAGGTAGATCGAGGCGATGGGCGCAAGCTCGGCCGGGTTGATAATGCCCGCCTGCGGGTAATAGAAAGCACCCGCCACGGCGGCGACCATGGCGGTCAGGGTAAAGACAAACAGCTTGTACCCCTCGACCGGGTAGCCAAGGAAACGCAGCCGCTGTTCATCGTCGCGGATCGCGCGCAGGGCACTGCCGAACTTGCCCGAGGTGACCCAGGCCAGCAACAGATACCCTGCCGCCAGCAACAGGGCCGAGGCGAGGAAGAACAGGATCGACAGCGTGGATTGTGGCACATCGGCGAGGCCAGGCAGATTTTGCAGCCCTGAAAGCCCGTTATTGCCGCGCAGCCCGCTGTCGTTCTGGAACAGGTAAAGCGCCAGCGCCAGCGTCATGGCCTGCGTCAGGATCGACAGGTACACCCCGTTCACCCGCGCCCGGAACGCCAGCCAGCCGAAGATCAGCGCCAGAACGCCCGGCACGATCAATACCAATGGCAATTGCAGGAAGGCGCTGTGGGCGAAGCTCCAGACCACGGGCAGGTCAGAGCCGCCGACCACGCCGAAGATCTGTGTGGCAACCCCCTGCGCCACCTCTTCGGGCGTGGGCGGGATGGGCGATCCGGCCAGCGCCTGCACCACGATCTCCTCGGTGCGGGCATACATCAGCCACATGCCGGTCATGTAGCCGCCAAGGGCGAAGAAGGCCATGTGGCCCAGCGACAGGATGCCGGTGTATCCCCAGATCAGATCCATCGCCAGGGCGACGAGGCAGAGACATAAGGTCTTGCCCAGCACCTTGACGAAGGCGGTGGGGATGAGGCCGATGCCAAAGCCCTCGACCAGAACGGTGACGCCAAGGGTGAACAGCGCCAGCACCAGCAGGAACCACAGGGTCGAGGGGTTGCGGGCAAGGAATGTCCGGGTCATTGCGGGGCCTCCGGCGTTGCGGCGGGGGTTTCACACCCCCGCGCCCCCGTGGGATATTTGGGCCAAGATGAAGGGAAGGACAGCGGCGGTCTGAACATCGGCTCAATCTCCTGCCGCGCGGCCCTTGAGGGCGATGATGCCGCGAGGGCGGAACTGGATGAACAGGATGATGAACAGGATCATGTAGGTCTGCGCCGCCAGCGTGTTCGAGGGGTTCAGCCACTCGATCACCTTCTGGAAGCCGCCGATCATGGCGGCGCCCGCCAGCGCCCCCCAGATATTGCCGACCCCACCCACCACGACTGTCATGAAGCTTTGCACGATATAATCCGAGCCAAGCTCCGAGGTGACCTTGGCGAAAAGCCCGATGGCGACGCCCGCGATCCCGGCGATGCCCGAGCCGATCCCGAAGGTCAGCATGTTGATGCGGTCGGGGTCGATGCCCATGCTGGCGGCCATGGCCGGGTTCTGCGTCACGGCGCGCACCTCCAGCCCCAGCCGGGTGCGTTTCATCAGCCAGAGGAAGAAGCCGAGGAACAGCAGCGCCAGCAGGAAGATGGCGACCCGGATATAGCTGATCGAGATGATGTCGTTGAAGCTGAGCGCACCGTCCAGCCAGGCAGGCGCGGTCAGCGGCCGGGCCTGAGTGCCGAAGATGTTCTTGGCGATCTGTTGCAGCGCGATGGAGATGCCGAAGGTCGCAAGCAGCGTCTCCAGCGGACGTTTGTAGAGGTGACGGATCACCAGCCGTTCCATCGCCACGCCCGCCGCGAAGGTCACCGCGAAGGCCAGCGGAAGCGCGACAAGGATCGAGACGGTGTAATTCGGGATCATCTGTTGCACGACATAGCCGGTATAGGCGCCCATCATGATGAACTCGCCATGGGCCATGTTGATCACCCGCATCACACCGAAGGTGATGGCAAGACCGATGGCGGCAAGGAAGTAGATCGAGGCAAGCGAGAGGGCATCAAGCCCCAGATCGGCGGCCGTCATCAAGCCCACGCGGGTTTCGATACTGGCAAGAGTCCGTCGGGCCGCATCGGTGACGGCCGGGTCGGGTTCTGCATATTGATCGTAGAACACATGCGCCTCCAGCGCGGCAGCGACCTCGGCATCAGTAGCGGCGGCAGGCACCTGGCCCGATTGCTCCAGCGCCTCATAGGCCGCGTCACGACGCTGCTGGCTGGCCAGTTCGGCCAGCGGCACGCCACCGACAGCCCCGTTTTCCACATGGGCGGCCAGCGCGGCCTTCTGATCGGCCAGCGTAAGGCGCGCGGGGGCGAAGCCAGCGCCGACCAGCAGGTCATAGGCGGCCTCGCGCGGGATGTCCTTGCCCGGTGTCAGGGTAGCCGCGATGTTCACGCCCTGCGGTAGCGCCACGGCGACCTTGCGGCTGGTGACCAGCAGCGGGTTCAGCGCGGCGCGCACGTCCAGTGCGGTATCGCCTGCAAGGCTTTCGATGGCGACGACGCGGGTCGCACTGTCGTCTCCGAATTGCAGGGTCAGGAAAGTGGCGAGGTGTTCCTTCCGGGCTTTCAGCCCCGGGTCGGCCTCATCCTCGATCGAAGCACGCAAGGGCGCGAGCTGCGCCTTGGCAGGCGAGCGGGCGATGGCGTCCAGCGCACGGGTGCGCTGCGCCGGATCGGGGTCGGTCAGGGTGAACTGCACCAGCGCCGCACCGATCAGTTCGCGCACACCGGCATTGGGTTTGAGGTCGGTAATGTCCGATGTCGGCGCGGTTCCGGCGGCAGTTCCGTCCAGTCCGGTCAGCGCCCAGCCCTCCGGCGCCTTTTCCAGCAGGAAGAACGCGCCATCGGCCTTGCGCACCCCCAACTTGCGGTCGGCCCAGGCCTGCAACAGCGCCGCCGCCGCCGGATCGCCGGTCGAGGCGATGGCGTCGATCACCGGACCGATGGTCTGGCGCGAGGGTTTCTCGATCTGGGCGCGCGATGCCTCCACCACTTCGGGCAGGGTCTGCGCAAGGGCAGGCAAGGCAAGACAGACCGCCATGGCAAGCGGCAGCAGGAAACGGAACATTCCAACCCCTTCGATAGGGCGAGGGGCGCCATGGCCCCCCTCGCGGATCAGATCAATAGTTGGAGGTCAGCTGCACGCAGGTCTTGGTCTCGGTGTTATACATGCCGCATTTCAGGTCTTTCCAATCCGATTCCAGCACCGCCGATTCCGGGAGGAAATCGGTCCAGGCGTCGCCGGGCACCGGCTCGGTCTGGCTGATGATGTCGAACTGGCCATCAGCGCGGATTTCGCCGATCAGCACGGGTTTGGTCAGGTGGTGGTTCGGCAGCATCTCGGCCATGCCGCCGGTCAGGTTGGGGAATTTCTGCCCGACCATGGCGTCGATCACCGGATCGACCGCCGTGGTGCCCGCCGCTGTCACGGCATTCACCCACATGTTGAAGCCGATGTAATGCGCTTCCATCGGGTCGTTGGTGACACGCTTGTCGTCCTTGATGAACTTGTGCCACGCCTCAATGAACGATTTGTTCTCGGGCGTATCGGCCGACATGAAATAGTTCCATGCTGCCAGATGGCCGACGAGGTTGGTGGTATCCAGCCCCGAAAGCTCTTCCTCGCCGACCGAGAAGGCCACGACCGGGATCTTGTCGGCGGTGACGCCCGCTGCGGCCAGTTCCTTGTAGAAACCGATATTGGCGTCACCGTTGATGGTGGAAACCACGCCGACCTTCTTGCCATCGGCCCCCAGCGCCACCACGTCAGCCACGATCTTCGACCAGTCGCTGTGGCCGAACGGGGTATAGTTGACGAAGATATCCTCGGCCGCGATGCCCTTCGCCTTCAGATAGCTTTCGAGGATGTTGTTCGTGGTGCGCGGGTAGACATAATCGGTACCCAGCAGCGCGAATTTCTCGATCCCCAGCTCGTTGAGGAAGTAATCCACCGCCGGAATCGCCTGCTGGTTCGGCGCCGCGCCGGTGTAGAACACGTTCTTCGAGGATTCCTCGCCCTCGTATTGCACCGGGTAGAACAGCAGGCCGTTCAGTTCCTCGATGACCGGCAGCACCGATTTGCGGCTGACGGAGGTCCAGCAGCCGAACATCACATCGACCTTCGAAACCGTCAGCAACTCACGGGCCTTCTCCGCGAACAGCGGCCAGTCCGAGGCCGGGTCGACCACCACCGCCTCAAGCTGTCGGCCCAGCACGCCGCCCTTGGCGTTCTGTTCCTCGATCAGCATCAGCATCGTGTCTTTCAGCGTGGTTTCCGAAATCGCCATGGTTCCCGACAGCGAATGCAGGACGCCTATCCTGATCGGGCCTTCCTGCGCAAAGGCAAAACGCGGCGCGGTCAGCGGCGCGGCAAGAGCGGCGGCGGCTGTGGCCAGAAGCGAGCGACGTGTCAGATTCATATCCATTCCCCGTTGCATGCCGGGATCGGGCCGCGCCTGACAGCAGGCGCGACAAAACCGTTCCGACGTTTTTTTCTTTTCCTTTTGCGGAGGCAGTGCGCGGTCGTTCCCGCCTGCGCTGTGCTGCCGCAGAACGAATAAGCCGCAGCCGTGTCAGAGCACGCAAGACAGATGCCGCGCCGCAGAAAACCGTCGCTGCGCTGCTGCTGCATTCCGGTCAAAAAAACAGCGCCACAGTTTCGGTCGCTGACGATTTGCGCAGAACCGAAACGGGTATGGCGGTTTAAAGCGGAAATACTTCGAATTTGAACGATTCCGCTGCCGGTTTTCGCTGCGGCAAGGATGCACGCACCGTTTGATCCGGTTCATTACATATGCAATGAAGGCACATCAGCAGTATGGCGGCCTATGCAACTGGAATCCTTCTTTCCCTATCGTCTGGCGGTCGTCGCCGAAGCGTTTTCGCGTCAACTGGTCGAGGTCTATGGCCATGACCATGGTCTCACACGGGAGGAATGGCGGCTTCTGTTCCTGATCGAGGGCGCGGAAGAGATCAATTCGCTGGAACTGGCCCGGCGCACTACCCTGGACAAGGTGCAGGTCAGCCGCGCGACCCAGCGGCTTGAGGACAAGGGGCTGATCCTGCGCTCCATCCCGGCTGAGGACCGGCGGCTGCGGCTCTACACCATCACGCCGCTGGGCCGCAGCACCTTCGCCCGCGCCTTTTCACAGGTCGAAGCACGGGCGAATGCCATTCTTGGCGCCATGACAGAGGCCGAGCGCGCAGCGCTGGATCAGGGTCTTGCAGCGCTTCATCGCGCCGTAGCCAATCCGGCGATCTGAACACCGTCCCGCGTTATATTTTCACGCCTGGAGATCATTCCACATTTGTTGATCTCGGGTTGCGGTCCAGATTTTGGGAGTGTCGATGCCTTTTGCTTCGTCGTATGCGCGGGCGACGTTGAAGGGGAGGCAGTGTTCGTAGATGGCGTAGTTTGCGAATTTGGGGTCGCAGGCGGCGCGGACGGCGTCCCATGCTTCTTTGAGGGAGCCGCCGCGGGCGACGACGCGTTCGACGGGTTTGTAGGTGGAGCGGATGAAGTCTGCGGTATTGGCGATGGCTTTGGCGACCATCTCCTCGCCCACCAGCGCGTCGCCGCGGCCGGGCGCGATGGCGCGGGGCTCAAAGGCCGCGATATTGGCGAGCGTTTCGGGCCAGTCCGTGAAGTGGCCGTCGCCGCAATAGCAGGCGGAATGGTATTCGACGATATCGCCGGTGAACATCACCTCCTGATCGGGCACCCAGATCACCGCGTCACCGGCGGTATGGGCGCGGCCGAGCTTCATGATGTCCACCCGGCGGCGGCCGAGCCAGACCGTCATGCTGTCGGAGAAGGTGGTGGTCGGGCGGGTCAGGCCGGGGATTTCCTCGTGCCCCTGGAACAGACGCGGGAAGCGGCCGAACTCGCTGTCCCAGTCCTCCTGCCCGCGCTCCTCGACCATGGCGGCGGCCACGTCGGACATGATGATTTCCCGCGCGCCATAGGCGCTGGCGCCCAGCACCCGCACCGCGTGGTAATGCGTCAGCACGACATGGCTGATCGGCTTGTCGGTGACCGAGCGCACGCAGTCGATGACCTTGCGCGCCAGACGCGGCGTCGCCTGCGCCTCGACGATCATCACGGACTCATCGCCGATGATCACGCCGGTATTGGGGTCACCCTCGGCGGTGAAGGCGTAAAGCCCCTCGCCGATTTCGGTGAAGCTGATCTTCTTTTCAGACAGGTCGCCCTGCGAGGCAAAGGCCTTGGCCATGGTTCACTCCTTCGCCCAGCCGGGCAGTTCGATGGCGGGCAGCACCTGCCCCGCGCAATCGCCAAATCCGATGCGGTAGCCCGCGCCCTGCGCCGCGCCGCGCAAGACCAGCGTATCGCCGTCCTGAAGGAAGCTGCGCGTTTCGCCGGTCTCCAGCGTCAGCGGTTCCTTCCCGCCCCAGCTCAGCTCCAGCAGCGAGCCGCGCGCGTCCTTCGCGGTGCCCGAGATGGTGCCCGACCCCAGCAGATCGCCCACCCGCATCGCACAGCCCGAGGTCGTGTGATGCGCCAGCTGCTGCGCCGCCGAATAATACATCTCGCGGTAATTGGTGCGCGCGATCACGGTCTCGGCCTTGCCCCCGGGGGCGAGGCTGACCGTCAGTCCGATGTCGTAAAGCATCGGCCCCGGCTCGCGCAGATAGGGCAGCAGCGGGCGTTCGCGCGCGGGCGTCGCCACGCGGAACGGCTCCAGCGCCGCTTTCATCACGATCCAGGGGCTGATCGTCGTCGCCGTCGCCTTGGCCTGGAACGGCCCGAGCGGCTGGTATTCCCAGGCCTGGATATCACGCGCCGACCAGTCGTTCAGCAGCACATAGCCGAAGATCATCTCGTCGGCCTCGGCCACCGAGACCATGCCCTGCGACGGCTGGCCGACGATGGCGCCCATCTCCAGTTCCAGATCGAACCGCGCCGAGGGCGCAAGGCGCGGCAGCGCCTCGTCCGGCCCCTTCACCTGCCCCCAGGGCCGGGTGACCGGCGTGCCCGAGACCACCACCGACGAGGCCCGGCCGTTATAGCCGATCGGGATCGACAGCCAGTTCGGCGGCAGCGCATTCTCGGCGCCGCGGAACATGGTGCCCACATTCACCGCATGGTTCTTGCCGGCGTAGAAATCGGTATATTCCGCCACCGCGAAGGGCATCAGCAGCCGCGCGCCCGCCTGCGGCACCAGATGCGGCGCCACCATGGCACGATGCGCCGGGTCCGACAAAAGGTCGGTCAGCCGTGCCCGCAGCGCCGCCCAGACCGCAGGCCCCGCCGCCATCACCGCATTCCAGGCGGGGGCCGCGAACAGCGCCGGGTCCAGCCCGTGATCCACCGCGCCCACATCGAGGATCATATCCCCGATGGCCACCCCCATCCGCGCGCCCCGGCCATCGTCGAAGACGCCACAGGGCAGGTTCTGGATCGGGAAGTCGGTGTCGCCCTGCGCCGAGGCCAGCCAGCTTTGCTGCGTCATGCCTTGATCCCCGGCGTGCCGTCGAATTTCTTTTCAAGGCTGTCCCAGCAATCGACGTAATCGTCCTGCAGCGGCGCCTCTTTCGCGGCAAATTCCGTCAGATGCTGCGGGAAGCGGGTCTCGAACATGAACTGCATGGTCTCGGCCTGGTAATGCGGCACCATCGGCTCGTTCGACCCATGTTCGAAGGCGTTGCGATCCGGCCCGTGCGGCAGCATCATGTTGTGCAGCGAGATGCCCCCCGGCACAAAACCCTGCGGTTTCGCATCATAGATGCCATAGATGTTGCCCATCAGCTCGGACATGATGTTCTTGTGATACCATGGCGGGCGGAAGCTGTGCTCGGCCACCATCCAGCGGTCGCGGAACAGCACGAAGTCGATGTTCGCCGTCCCCTCCTGCCCCGAGGGCGCGGTCAGAACCGTGAAGATCGACGGATCGGGATGGTCGAACAGGATGGCGCCCACCGGGCTGTAGGTGCGCAGGTCGTATTTGTAGGCGCAGTAATTGCCGTGCCAGGCCACCACATCCAGCGGGCTGTGGTCGATGAAGGTCTCGTGGAACTGGCCGCACCATTTGATCACCACGCGGCTGCGGGCCGCGCGGTCCTCGAAGGCCGCCACCGGGCATTTGAAGTCGCGCGGATTGGCAAGGCAGTTCGCCCCGATCGGGCCGCGGCCCGGCAGGTCGAACTTCTGGCCGTAATTCTCGCACACGAAGCCCCGCGCCGGGCCGTCCGGCAGTTCCACCCGGTAGACCAGACCGCGCGGGATGATGGCAATCTCCTTCGGCTCCAGGTCAATGATGCCCAGTTCCGTGCAGAAGCGCAGCCTGCCCTCCTGCGGCACCACCAGCAATTCGCTGTCGGCCGAGAAGAAATACTCGTCCTCCATCGACTGCGTCACCAGATAGACATGGCTCGCCATGCCCACCTGCGTGTTCACATCCCCCGCCGTCGTCATCGTACGCATCCCCGTGATCCAGGTCAGCGCCCCGTCCCCCACCGGCACAGGGTCCCAGCGGTACTGCCCCAGCGAGATCACATCCGGGTCGATATGCGGCGCCGATTTCCAGTAAGGCACCGCGATCTTCGTGAACCGGCCCACATGTTTCACCGAAGGCCGGATCCGGTAGCACCAGGTCCGTTCGTTCTGCCCCCGCGGCGCCGTGAAGGCCGTGCCCGAAAGCTGCTCGGCATAAAGACCGTATTCACACTTCTGCGGGCTGTTCTGCCCCTGCGGCAGCGCCCCCGGCAGCGCCTCGGTCTCGAAGTCATTGCCAAAGCCCGGCATGTAACCCGCATGCGGGCCGGTCACGGCAGTCGAGCGGATCATCCCGCCCGGCAGGGTCTGGTTCGTCATGGCGCGGCCTCCGTTCATGCTGCCCTCCGGCAGGATGTGCGGATAATTAGTTGCATATGCAACAAAGTCAAGCTATTTATTGCAAATGCAACGAACAGACCCGACCCCCCGGACCCTGACCCGCAGCCCGCAGGACAGAACACCGCCAGGAGCGCCGCCCATGATCCGCCTCTTCGACTACTGGCGCTCCTCCGCCAGCTACCGCCTGCGCATCGCCCTCGGCCTCGCCGGCCTCTCCTGGCACAGCCTCCCCGTCGACCTGACCACAGGCCAGCAGTGCGACCCGGAGCACCTGGCCCGAAACCCGCAGGGCCTCGTCCCCGTCCTCGAAATCGACGACCTCACCCTCACCCAATCCCTCGCCATCATCGAATATCTCGACGAGACCCGCGGCCTCGGCCTCCTCCCGGGACCCGCCGCCAACCGCGCCCGCATCCGCGCCGTCGCACATGCCATCGCCATGGATATCCACCCCGTCTGCAACCTCCGCGTCGCCCGCTACGCAGTCGCGCAGTCAAACGGCGGCATCACTATGGAAACCTGGATGCGTGACATGATCACTCCGGGCCTCATCGCCCTCGAAAACATGGTCGACACCGGAAACCACTGCATCGGACAAACCCTCACGCTCGCCGACATCTGCCTCGTCCCACAAATCTACAACGCACGCAGATGGAACATCGATCTCAAAAATCTCCCAAACCTCAACCGCATCACAACATT